>CALLAV010000037.1 GCA_938001995.1 uncultured Amylibacter sp.
GAGGGCGCTTTTGCAGTGTCACCACATGCCAAACCGTTTCCGATAAACGCGACATCCCACGTCAGATCACCCGAGCAACGCCCGCCCCGAGGTCCGAGCGCTGCCCTCTGTCGCGTTCTCCAAACCAATTCCCCTAAAATCCTCAACACTTAACCACGCGCCCACACCCCACATTTTAACCCCTCTCCTCCATCCTCTCCTCACACAAAAAAACGAGGAGAGCCTTTATGAGAGCGGGATTTTTCACCCTATTGGCCGTCGCACTGGCGGCTTGTTCGCAGCTTCCGACGCAGAACCGCACCGTGGGCGGGGATATCATCACGCGGGGTGCGGCTGACTACGCGGTCTTTGCCGAAAACGGGTCTGCCGTCGCCATTCGTATGGGCTTTGCGCCGATCACAAAGGACATGGCCCCCGCCTTGAACGCAATCAAGCGGGCCACGGGGTGTGACGTGGTTCCAGGCTCAATCACGTTCGATCCCAAGTCGGTGTCGGCCAACTTGATGTGCCGCAGCCACGACAAACCTACACTTGCGCCAAAGCCACACCTTTAACCACGCGACTCCAAACACCTTGAGAATCGTTAAGGAAGTATTTACCTCGGTGTAATCCTTTGGGGGGATATGACCTGTGAGTAACGATGTAATCGAAACGGCGAAAGCCGAGATCGACGCTATGGTGTCGGACAAATTTAACGCGAAGAAAGGGTCTTTGACCCAGAAATTGCGCCGTGCGGGGCGTCGTTTGCCCCGTGGTGTGGCGCAAGACGTGGCCTATCTGGAAGAAACCCAAAAGCGGATCGCCCACCCACGCCGCCGTGGCCAAGTGGATCGCAAACGGATCGACGGCATTCTTCAGAACCAACGCAAAGCCTTTGAGCGTGTGGACGTTGCGCGCGACAAATCCCGCGAGCGGATCAACTGGCTGGGCGTTCTGGTGATGAACCTGATGATGTTTGGCGTCGTTTACTTCGCACTGCTGAAATGGCTTGGCGCGATCTAAGGATCAGTGCGCGGGGCGAATAAACGTCCCGTTGCGCAATTCCTTGAACGCTTGTTGCAATTCTTCTTGCGTGTTCATCACGATAGGGCCGTGCCATGCGACAGGCTCTTCAATCGGTTTGCCTGAAATCAGCAAAAAGCGAATGCCTTCTTCGCCCGCCTGAACTGTCACGCTGTCGCCTGTGTCGAATTTCACCAACGTGCGATTGCCCGACAAGTCGCGGATATTCACCTCTTCGCCCATCACTTCTTTTTCCAACAGTACCCCCGTCGGGATCGACGCGCCAGCAAAGGCGCCAGCCCCCTCAAAAACATAGGCAAACGCACGGCGATAGGTGTCCACTGGCAGGGTTTTCTTCACCCCCGCAGGGACAAACACATCAAGGTATTGCGGGTCCGCCGCGATTCCGTCCACCGGTCCCGTTTTTCCCCAGAAATCCCCGACAATCACTTTCACAATGGTCCCATCATCGTCTTGAATGACAGGAATTTCTTTCGCCTCAACGTCCTGATATCGTGGCGCTGTCATTTTTAAATCACGTGGTAGATTGGCCCACAGTTGGAACCCATGCATCTGTCCTTTTGCGTTCCCGCGTGGCATTTCTTGATGCAAAATTCCGCTGCCAGAGGTCATCCACTGCACGTCCCCCGCCGCCAGTTTACCCTCATTCCCAAGACTGTCCGCGTGATCCACCTCGCCTGACAAAACATAAGTGATCGTTTCAATGCCGCGATGGGGGTGCCAAGGAAACCCCTGCGCATAATGCTCTGGGATTTCATTGCGAAAGTCGTCGAACAGCAAAAACGGGTCCAGCTCTGACGGGTCATGAAACCCAAAAGCGCGGTGCAAATGCACACCTGCACCTTCCATGGTAGGTTGCGCTTGGCTGGTGGATTTAATGGGTCTGATCGACATGACAATGGCTCCGAATTGGTTTTCCCTTACCTAGGCGCAAATTAGTGGCAGGCCAATGCGACGTTCAGAAAAGCACTGTTGCGCTAGGGCGAACGCCACCACTCTGATGGCTTCACACGCCCGCCATGTCCCTTTGCCAATCGCAAGGCAATTTTGCGCAAAGGCGACAGCGCCAGCCTGAGCCACGCGCGATGATACCATTTGGTGAAGTCGCGGTTAAACGGACAAACCCGCATACAAATTGCGCAATCCGAGGCCAGTTTCGCCCAGAACCCAAAGCATTTTTCAGCATCCGACGTCCACTTGCGCACACCTTTGATGGCACTCACATTCGGTTGCGCGTCAGTTGGTGGCCCATAGGGAAGAGCTTTTACAGGGCACGCGTCCGCACAAGCAGTACAAATATCGCAAAAAGCCCGAACGCCGAGCGGCTTGGCTGCATCATGGGCCAGTGGGATGTTTGTGAAAATCTTGGAAAACCGCAAACGCGGCCCAAATTCGGGCGTAATCACCAACTGATTGCGGGCGTATTCCCCCAAACCCGCCTTGACGGCGTAAGGGATCACTAAGCCAGTGTCGTTCATCGACGCGACCGCTTCGTACCCCAAATTGCGAATGTAGGCTGCAACTTGCATCACAACCGCGGCCTCATGAGAATATTCGCGACCTGTCGCAGCCCCGGCCAGTGCGGATGGGTAGGTCGCGACCAAATCTTCTTCCATCTGATGACCCATCACAATCACGCTGGTCAGACCGTCGGGCAAATCATTTGGCGCATTCGACATGTCGCGCGTGTCAACGCGGCTTTGATATAGCCAGCGTTCGTCAAACTCTGTCACTCCGCATAAATCCGCTCCAAAAAATTCGGCAATGCGTTTCACTTCGGCGGTCATGGCGCTCGGGTCATCAACGTCAACTTTTTCGGGCGCAACCGGTGTGTCTGGCGCAATGGGTGCTTGGAACCCTTCGCGTCGCCCGTCTTTGGCGCTGCGATCGGATACCACATCCGAAATCAGCCAAGCCGCATTGCGCAAAGCAAAGTCCTTTTGCGAAAACCCATCGCCGCGACGTGGCGCGGCTTCCATGCGGTAACTGGCGAAAAACGCATCGGTTTTGGGCGATTGCACGCGGTCGTCCCACATTGCGCGGCTGAAAACGTCATTGCGCTGTTCAAACCGCTCGAAATCATCTGTTACTTCGATACCAGCATCGGCATCGTTGGGTTTTTGGGATGTGTTCGCTGGATAGGTCATGACCACCACTAGTCACATGTTTTTCTCATTGCAAGCCTGAGCCCCAAACTCGACATTGGTATGTCGCAACAGGGCTATCCTTTTTTCGCGGGGCGGGGTGATATGCACAAAACAAAACTCAAAACGGGGATGGTTATGAAAGTTGGATTCATTGGTCTGGGTAATGTAGGGCACAAACTCTCGGGCAGTTTGCTGCGCAACGGGATCGATCTCACGGTGCTGGATTTGAACCGTGATTTGGTGGATGCAATGGTCGCAAAAGGTGCCAAGGCTGCGGACAATCCCGCCCAATTGATGCGTGAGTGTGATGCAGTCATCACCTGCCTGCCATCCCCTGCCGCGTCTGACGCGGTGCTGCAAGAAATGCTGCCAGAGGTGCGCGAGGGCAAGATCTGGATGGAAATGTCCACCACAGATCAGGCAGAAGCCGAGCGTCTGGGCGCGATGGTCATTGCGGCTGGCGGGGCGGCTGTGGATTGCCCCGTTTCGGGTGGCTGTCACCGCGCGGATACGGGCAATATTTCTATCTTTGCAGGCTGTGATCGCGCCACGTTTGATCGCATCCTCCCGTTCCTCAAAACCATGGGACGTCGGATTCTGCACACGGGCCCACTTGGGTCTGCGTCGATGTTGAAGGTGCTGACCAACTACCTTGCCACTGTGCATTTGGTG
The DNA here is from genome assembly GCA_938001995.1 of uncultured Amylibacter sp. Classification (GTDB taxonomy): domain Bacteria; phylum Pseudomonadota; class Alphaproteobacteria; order Rhodobacterales; family Rhodobacteraceae; genus Amylibacter. The sequence goes on from CALLAV010000037.1 coordinate 3,843, forward strand.
GCAAATGCCGAGGCATTGGTGACGGCCAAAGCGGCAGGTATGGATTTGAACACCGCCTACGAGGCCATCGCGATTTCATCGGGCAATTCGTTCAGCCATGTGACCGAAAGCCAGGTTATCCTCAATGGAAGTCGTGACATTTCCTTTACCATGGATCTTGTGAAAAAGGACGTTGGCCTATTCCAAGAAATTGCGGAACGAAACAATGTGCCGCTCGAAATCTCGCCGCTCATTTGCAAGATTTTTGATGACGGTATCGCGCGGTATGGGGATCGCGAACTCAGCCCGAACATTATCAAACGTCTCGAAGAAGCGACGGGCCTTGATATTCTTGCGCCTGGGTTCCCACCCGAAATGACAGATGATGAACCCGAAGAAGCGGGATATGAAGTTGTCCCAACAGGAAAATCGATCGCAGCGGAATAGCGTATTGCGGTCTTCTTGCCCAAATACCGCTGAGGTTGAAAAGGTGCTGGCAACTGCGCGGCGCTTTGCGTAAAAATGAGACTATGAATGATGTGATCGCTACTCTTGAACCGTCTTTGGGTCGCCGTTGGTTTGGCGCCATCGCGCTTGGCGTTCTGGGGGTTCTGCTGATTGCCATCACGATCACGCAACCCCCAGAAGGCGTTCTTCTGAAAGTTGTGATTCCTCTGGTTGGTGTTCTGTTCATTTGGCAGGCACAGTGGAATTTGCGGGTCACGGAACACGGCCTGTATTTGACCAAAGAAGGTCTGTTTGATGCGCAGAACACACTGATTTGTCCGCTGTACAACATGGCCGAGGTGGATCGCGGTGTCTTTGCGTTCAAGCCGTCCAACGGGTTTTTGGTCCGGCTGCACGAACCAGAGCCCAAGGGGTGGGCACCTGGCCTGTATTGGCGTTTGGGTAAGCGCCTTGGGATTGGGGGGGCTACGCATCCCTCGCAAAACAAAGAACTGGCCCAAGCGTTGGAGGTTCTGATTATGGAACGCGCGCTCGGACCAGAGAATGCTTAGGTCCTAGGCTGCCCGCAGCAAGACATCCTCAGGCTCTAACCCTTTGAAATTGCTGTCAACAGTGTGTGAAAAGCTGAGGGTTTCGCCATCAACGTTTACTTCTGTCCAGCCGTCATGGTGACTGACGGCAACTTCAGGTGGGATGACATTGCCATCACCATCTTCTTTCTGATTATACGGCAATTCAAGAGCGTCTTCTTGTGCATTGAAACCAACAAGTTCGATCAATTCATCCTGCTCCGTTTCTGACTCTTCCTCTTCGGTTTCGTCTTCTTCTGATTGCGCCTCTAGAGGCCAGAGATCATTGGCAGCATCTGTGGAAAATTGCGTGGCCTCCTCATCCTCCAGCCCTTCGAAATCAAAGTCACCAAAGCTGTTAAAATCGTCGCCGGTATCTTCTGTTTCGGCTGCCAGTCCAACGGCGTTTGCACCAAGGCTTGTGTCCGCTGTTTCATTTGAGGCAAAGGACAAAAGGTCAGTGTTAAACAGATCGTTGGGTGTGCTGTCATCGTCCACATCAAGCCATCCCAATTCGGACGTGTCTTGAAATTCTTCTTCCTGTTCTTGTTCGGCTTTTGCTTCTTCGTACCGCTCGCGAAGTTCATCAAGCCCATCGAAATCAATGCTCGAAATCGCCAGAACCGAAAGCAGACCCATGATGATCATAACTGTAATACCCATATTCTTTTCCTCTAACTTGGCAAAACTACGATGATGATTTGCAACAAGTTTGAGAGAACAGCCGTTAGATATGGTTAATACGGGCCAAGGTGGGTCAGGGAAATTGTGAACAATTTGAATTATTGCTCTGCGATTGTTTCCAGTTTGGAACCACAGAGTTAGCGAAATAAAAGGGGCGTCGCCTATAAAGCGCGCCCCTTACATCATTAATTTAAACGTGTTTACAATCCTTTAGCGCGGTAGCTGTCTGCCACTTTGCCAATGGAAACCAGATAGGCCGCAGTACGGAGATCGTGTACATCCGCGCGTTCGTGCCAGACTTTGCGCATGTCCTGATAGGCTCCGCGCATCGTGTCCTCTAGGCCAGAGCGCACCAATTCCAGCTCCCCCGCACCGTGAAGATAACGCTGTTTGAAGGTGTCTGATAACTTTTGGCCTGATACATTTTCCAACTCGTCAATCAGCAAACGGTGGCGTTCTTCTTCCTGGCGGCGTTGCATGCGGCCAAATCGAATGTGGCTGAGGTTCTTCACCCATTCAAAGTAGGACACGGTTACACCGCCCGCGTTGGCGTACATGTCAGGAATAATGACGCAGCCTTTTTTACGTAGAATTTCATCCGCGCCAGAGGTCACAGGCCCGTTCGCGGCTTCGATGATAAGTGGCGTTTGAATGCGGGCTGCGTTTTCTAGATTGATGACACCTTCCATCGCCGCAGGGACCAAAATATCAGCGTCCATTTCCAAAATCGGGGCATCAGCGGGATGGATTTCACCCCCCGCAAATCCATCTGGGCTGCCGTATTCCATGAGGTGTTGTTTCAGTGCTTCGACATCAATTCCATCGGGATTGGTAATGCAGCCATTGTATTCCAGAACGCCAATAACCTTGCAGCCGTCTTCTTCGGACAGAAATTTCGCCGCGTGATAACCCACGTTGCCTAGGCCCTGCACGATGACCCGTTTGCCATCCAGAGTGCCTGACATGCCCGCAGCTTTGATGTCTTCGGGGTGGCGGAAGAATTCTTGCAGCGCGTATTGCACGCCACGGCCTGTGGCTTCGGTGCGGCCTTGGATGCCGCCACCTGAAATCGGCTTGCCCGTCACACAGGCACGCGCGTTGATATCAGTGGTGTTCATGCGTGCGTATTGGTCCGCGATCCACGCCATTTCACGCTCGCCCGTGCCCATGTCAGGTGCTGGCACGTTTTGCGATGGGTGAATCAAGTCCCGCTTGGCAAGTTCATAGGCAAAGCGGCGCGTGATGCGTTCCAACTCATCCTCTTCCCATTCGCGCGGATCAATGCACAAACCGCCCTTGGACCCGCCAAACGGGGCCTCTACCAGCGCACATTTATACGTCATCAACGCCGCCAGAGCCTCAACCTCGTCTTGGTTGACAGACATGGCATAACGGATGCCGCCTTTTACAGGCTCCATGTGTTCGGAATGGACCGAGCGATAGCCCGTGAATGTCTGAATGTCACCGCGCAAGCGTACACCAAATCGCACGGTGTAAGTGGCGTTGCACACCCTGATCTTCTCAACCAGTCCCGGGGGCAGCTGCATCAATTTGACAGCGTTGTTAAACATGATGTTGGTGGATTCGCGGAAACTTGGTTCAGCTTGGCGTGCCATGGTGGCCCCTGTTTTGTTTAAGAAACGACCGCCAACACCCGAATTTTTCGCACCCGAGCATCACACGGTACATCCCTATAAGGACAGAATGTCACAGGAGTCGCAACCAATTTTTGCCCCTTTTTTGGGCAATGTGAAAACTCTTTTAAGTTGAAATGTGACTTTGCAAAAAGGGCGCTGCCTTTGTGTGACAGCGCCCTTTAAATAGGATGGATTGGAACAATCGGGGGATTATCCGTTTTCGACTTTCGCTGCGCGTTTGCGCTCGTGCGGGTCCAGATGAACCTTACGCAAGCGAATGGCGTTAGGCGTCACTTCGACCAGCTCATCCGTATCGATATAGGCAATGGCCTGTTCAAGGGACAGTTTCACAGGTGTCGTCAAACGCACGGCCTCGTCAGTACCGCTGGCGCGTACGTTGGTCAGCTGTTTGCCTTTCAACGGGTTCACTTCCAGATCGTTTTCGCGGTTGTGTTCGCCAATGATCATGCCCTGATACACCGCTTCTTGTGCGCCGATAAAGAACTTGCCGCGATCTTCCAGCTTCCAGAGCGCAAAGGACACAGACGTGCCATTTTCCATAGAGATCAGAACACCAGCACGACGGCCAGGAATCGGCCCTTTGTGTGGGGCCCATTCGTGAAACACACGGTTCAACACGCCAGTGCCGCGTGTGTCGGTCAGGAATTCACCGTGATAGCCGATCAGACCACGAGACGGCACATGCGCGATGATGCGCGTTTTGCCCGCACCCGCCTGTTTCATCTCGGTCATTTCGCCTTTGCGTGCGCCCGTGATTTTTTCGATTACAGCGCCAGAATATTCGTCATCCACATCGATTGTGACTTCTTCGATTGGCTCGCAACGCACGCCGTCTATGTCTTGGAACAGAACTTTTGGGCGGGAAATCGACAGCTCGAACCCTTCGCGGCGCATGTTTTCGATCAACACGCCCATTTGCAATTCACCGCGACCCGCAACGTCGAACGCTTCGCCGCCAGATGTGTCTGTAACCTTAATGGCAACATTCACTTCGGCTTCTTTCATCAAACGGTCACGAATGACGCGCGATTGTACCTTTTTGCCGTCACGGCCAGCCAGCGGGCTGTCGTTGATGCCAAAAGTTACAGAAATGGTGGGGGGATCAATCGGCTGGGCTGGGATGGCGTCTGTTACGCTCATGGCACAGATGGTGTCGGCAACGGTGGCTTTGGCCATGCCTGCCAGCGTGACGATATCCCCTGCTTCGGCCAACTCAATTGCTTGCTGACCCAGACCACGGAACGCCATGATCTTGGTGGCACGGAAACTTTCGATTTGTGTGCCGTCGCGCGACAACGCTTTGACGGTTTCGCCTGCTTTTAGCGTGCCGCTTTCTACGCGGCCCGTCAGGATGCGGCCGATAAAGGGATCAGCGCCCAAAGTCGTTGCCAACATGCGGAACGGTTCTTCGCGGGCTTTGATTTGTTTTGGTGTAGGAACGTGTTTCACGATCAGCTCGAACAACGCTGTCAGATCCTGACGCGGGCCGTCCAGTTCCATATCTGCCCAGCCAGAACGGCCAGACGCATACATAGACGGGAAATCCAATTGATCGTCATCCGCGCCCAAGTTCGCGAAAAGATCGAAACATTCATCCAGTGCGCGATCCGGTTCGGCGTCTGGCTTGTCCACTTTGTTCAGCACAACAATCGGACGCAAGCCCAGCGCCAATGCCTTGGATGTCACAAATTTGGTTTGTGGCATCGGGCCTTCAGCGGCGTCCACCAGCAAAACAACACCGTCCACCATGGACAGAATGCGTTCTACTTCGCCGCCAAAATCGGCGTGACCCGGAGTGTCCACAATGTTGATACGCGTGTCGTTCCATTCCACAGACGTGGCTTTCGCCAAAATCGTAATCCCGCGTTCACGTTCCAAATCATTGCTGTCCATGGCCCGTTCGGCCACGGCTTGATTTTCGCGAAATGCGCCAGACTGTTTCAGCAACTCGTCCACCAGCGTTGTTTTACCATGGTCAACGTGCGCGATAATCGCGATATTTCTAAGTTCCATCTGGATCGGCCTGTCTAAGGAAATAAGGTGTTTGGCGCGGCCTTATAGCATGATTGGCCACTTGGCTAGGGGAAAGGACAGACTCGGGTTAAAGGGGCGCAGGCTTGGGCACATTCTGGCGCAATAATCTTTGACCCGAGGGTTTCGCAAATGCAGGATATGTGAAAGGAGTCGCCTATGCCAAAACTCGCCGATTACCGAACCGTTGCCACCTTTGACCCCGCCACCTTCACGCGCATGGATATGTTGGGGCTAGAAGGACAAGATGTGCTTTGGAAAAACGTGTCTTTCAATGAAACAACGGGGCAGGGCAGTTATTTGATGATTATGGCGCCCGGCACGAAGTGTAACCCGCACCGTCACAACGGCGATGAGGAGTTCTTTATCGTCGAGGGCGATTTGCAAGACCACGATGGTCATCTTTATGTGGCGGGGGAATTCGTATCCCTTGCCCCTGGATCCGAGCACTTCTCCGTCTCGCCTTCGGGGTGCAAACTGGTGGTGACACAGCGCGGGCCTGAAACCAACTTTAGACACGGCGAATGGACACCGACACCATGACCGATAAAACACCCAAAGGCGGCACAACGCCTGAATCCGCGACGCTCAATTTTTCGGACAAGATGTCTTACACCGACTATCTTGGGCTCGATCAGCTCCTGACGTCCCAGCATCCTTTGTCGAGCGCGCACGACGAGATGTTGTTCATTATCCAGCACCAAGCCTCTGAAATTTGGCTGCGTCTCGCGATCTATGAACTCGATGCTGCGCGCGGGCTGATTGCTACAGGCGAAACCCGAATGGCGTTCAAAATGCTGACCCGTGTGGCGCGGATATTTGAGCAGCTAAACTCTGCTTGGGACGTTTTGCGCACGATGACGCCCTCCGAATACACCGAATTTCGCGATGATCTTGGCGCGTCCTCTGGGTTTCAATCGCACCAGTATCGCCTTGTGGAATATATGCTGGGCAACCGCAATCACACGCTGCTGAAACCCCACGCGCATCGCGAAGATCTGCACGGGGCGCTGGTAGCCGAATTGGCCAAGCCGAGCCTGTATGACACGGTTTTACATGCGTTGGCGGATCAAGGGTTCGACGTGCCAAAAGACGTGCTAACCCGCGACCAATCGCAAAAACTGCCCCATTCCAAAGGGGTAGAGGCCGTTTGGAAGCAGATTTACCAAGACCCGCAAACCCATTGGGAAGCCTATGAGTTGGCGGAAAAGTTGGTGGATCTAGAGGATTATTTCCGTCGCTGGCGGTTCAACCATGTCACCACCGTGGAACGCATTATCGGCAACAAACGCGGGACTGGAGGCACGGGGGGCGTGTCCTACTTACATAAAATGTTGCAAGTGGAGTTGTTTCCCGAACTGTGGACCGTGCGCACCACCCTTTAAGGGCAGTCAAAACGCATTGGCATTAGTTCAAATTGTAAAAACCTTATTTACGCCTTATTTCGCCACAAAATCTCCGCATCGCTTTTGTAAATAATCTCAACGGCCCTCAAAGCGGACGAGGTTTAGGGGTCTTCTTTCCAAAACGGACGAGGTTTTGGTGCTAAACGAAGAGGCAGTAATATGATTAAGTGTGCGAAGAAGTGCGCCGAAAATTCTGGTTGGACTCCGATCCAACGGATGAAAAATTGGATGACGGATGTCGACGGTGCTGTGACCGTCGATTGGGTCGTTCTGACCGCAACTATGAC
>CALLAV010000038.1 GCA_938001995.1 uncultured Amylibacter sp.
GTCCGCGTGCATCTCTCCCTCGTATTGAAAATCAAGGTTCTGCGCGTCCAAAATCGCAAGTGCCTCGCGCATACGTCGCCCGCTGTCGCATTCCAGATTGCCAAACTGCGAATGGCTCAATAGCGCAATCTTTGGGTCCAGCCCAAAGCGACGCACATGGCGCGCGGCCCCCATGACGGTTTCCGCAATCTGAAGTGCGCTTGGTTCTGGGTTCACTTGCGTATCGGCCACAAACAGCGGCCCTTTGCCTTGGATCATCAGCGACAATGCCCCAACAGGATGCAGACCGTCCTGACCCAACACCTCGTTCACGTATTTCAGATGCCACAGGTATTGCCCGAACGTCCCGCAAATCAGGCTGTCCGCCTCGCCCCGTTCCACTGCAATCGCGCCAATGGCTGTGGTGTTCGTGCGCATGATCGCTTTGGCCAGATCAGGCGTCACGCCGCGTCGCTTCATAATTGCGTAATAGGTCTGCCAGTAATCGCGATACCGTTTGTCGCTTTGTGGGTTTACCAGTTCAAAGTCTGTGCCAGCCTGAATGGTTAGCCCCGCGTTGGCAATTCGCCGTTTTACCACATCAGGACGCCCGATCAGGATCGGCTTATCAACGCCCTCCTCTAGCATCGCACTGGCGGCACGCAGCACGCGTTCGCTCTCACCTTCGGCGAAAATAATGGTCCGCGCGGTGGTTTTCGCCGCCTCGAACACCGGACGCATGATGAAAGCCGATTTAAACACCGAACTGTCGAGGTCGGCCTTATACGCCTCAATATCTGCCACAGGCCGCTTTGCCACACCGCTGTCCATTGCCGCCTTGGCAACCGAGGTTGCGACAATGCCCATCAGACGTGGATCAAAGGGTTTTGGGATCAGATAGTCCGCCCCAAAGGTCATCTGTTCGCCGCGGTACGCTGCGGCTGCTTCGGCACTGCTGGTGGCACGGGCCAGTTCCGCGATGCCTTTGACGCAGCCGATTTTCATTTCGTCGTTGATCTCGGTTGCGCCCACATCAAGCGCACCACGAAAGATGAACGGAAAGCACAGCACGTTGTTTACTTGGTTGGGGTAATCGGACCGACCGGTCGCGATAATCGCATCAGGTGCAATTTTCTTGGCTTCATCGGGCATGATTTCTGGCGTAGGGTTTGCCAGCGCAAAGATGATCGGCCGTTTGGTCATTTTCGCAACCATTTCAGGTTTCAACACCCCGGGCCCCGACAGGCCAAGGAACAAATCCGCCCCGTCGATCACATCATCAAGCGTGCGCAAATCGCTGTCTTGCGCGAAGGCGGCCTTTTGCGGATTCATATCCTCTGCGCGGCTCTCATAGACCAGCCCGTGAATATCGCACAGCCAGACGTTTTCGCGTTTTACACCCAGCTTTAGCAGCATGTTCAGACAAGCAATCCCTGCCGCACCGCCCCCTGTAGACACGATCTTGATGTCCTCAAACCGCTTACCAGCCACGGTCAGCGCGTTGGTCGCAGCCGCCCCCACAACAATCGCCGTACCGTGTTGATCGTCGTGAAACACGGGGATATTCATCCGCTCGCGGCAGATTTTTTCCACGATGAAACAATCAGGTGCCTTGATATCTTCAAGGTTGATCGCCCCGAACGTCGGCTCTAATGCGCAAACAACTTCGGCCAGTTTTTCGGGATCAGATTCATCCAACTCGATATCAAAACAATCGATATTGGCGAACTTTTTGAACAGAACCGCCTTACCTTCCATCACGGGTTTGGACGCCAGCGCCCCGATATTGCCAAGGCCCAGAACCGCCGTCCCGTTCGTGACCACACCGACCAAATTGCCGCGTGTGGTATAGGTTTCGGCCGTCGTTGCATCCGCTTTGATCTCCAGACATGCCTCGGCCACGCCCGGGCTATAGGCCAGTGACAGATCGCGCTGATTGTCCATGGGTTTGGTTGCTTGGATCTCTAGCTTCCCAGGTTTGGGCTGCGCGTGATACCGAAGAGCGCGTTCTTTTGACTTGTCTGGCATGACGTTTCCTTAGCTGGATTTGATCAGGTCGAGGATATCACGCGCCGCTGAGGGGATGTTTGTCCCTGGCCCGAAAATCGCCTTCACTCCTGCATTGTAGAGGAAATCATAATCCTGCTGTGGGATAACACCACCGCAAATCACGATGATATCTTCCGCGTTCTGATCTTTTAGCGCCTGTACCAATTGCGGTGCGAGCGTTTTGTGACCCGCCGCTTGGCTGGAAATCCCAATCACATGCACGTCGTTATCAATGGCATCTTGCGCCGCTTCCGCTGGGGTTTGGAACAATGGCCCCACATCCACATCAAAGCCGATATCGGCAAAGGCCGTGGCAATAACTTTGGCCCCACGGTCATGCCCGTCTTGGCCCATTTTCACCACCAACATACGGGGACGACGCCCTTCGCTTTCAGCGAACGTTTCTACATCTGCTTGGATTTGTGCAAACCCTTCGTCGCCCTCGTAGGCGGCTCCGTATACTCCTGCCAATGTCTTTACCTCCGCTCTGTGTCGCCCGAAGGCCGCTTCCATTGCATCTGAAATTTCACCCACTGTGGCCCGTGCCCGTGCGGCCTCGACAGCCAGTGCCAGCAAGTTACCCTCGCCCGTCATTGCGCCCTGCTCGAGCAGCATCAACGCCTGCGCACAGGCATCTGCATCCCGCGTTTCGCGAATTTGCTTGAGCCGCGCCACTTGGCTTTCGCGCACCTCGGCATTGTCGATATCGCGGATGTTAATCTCGGGCTGTTTGTCCAGTTTGAACTTGTTCACCCCAACCACAACCTCGTCGCCGCGATCCACCGCCGCTTGACGCCGCGCTGCCGCTTCTTCAATCCGCAGTTTCGGCATGCCTGAGGCCACCGCTTTAGTCATGCCGCCCATTTCATCCACTTCTTGGATGATCTTACGCGCCTCGGCCGCCAGCGCATTGGTCAGGTTTTCGATGTAATAAGACCCCGCCAGCGGATCGACCACATTCGTGACACCCGTTTCGTTCTGCAAAATCAACTGCGTGTTCCGCGCGAGCCGTGCGCTTTCCTCGGTCGGCAGCGCAATCGCCTCGTCAAACGAGTTCGTGTGCAACGATTGCGTCCCGCCCAGAACAGCAGACATCGCCTCATAGGCCGTTCGCACCACGTTGTTGTACGGATCCTGCTCCTGCAAACTCACGCCAGAGGTCTGACAGTGCGTCCGCAACATGCTTGATCCCGGCTTCTTCGGCTCAAACTCTGCCATGATCTCGGACCACAGCAATCGCGCTGCACGCAGTTTTGCGATTTCCATGAAGAAGTTCATGCCAATGGCGAAAAAGAACGACAAACGCCCCGCAAAGGCATCTACATCCATGCCCTTATCGATGGCCGTTTTCACGTATTCCTTACCGTCCGCAAGCGTGAACGCCAGCTCTTGTACAAGGTTCGCGCCCGCCTCTTGCATATGATAGCCAGAGATTGAGATCGAGTTGAACTTCGGCATATCGCTTGCCGTGAACTCAATAATATCCGCCACAATCCGCATGGATGGTTCGGGGGGATAGATATAGGTGTTGCGCACCATGAACTCTTTCAGAATGTCGTTCTGAATGGTGCCAGACAGCACGGACCGATCATGCCCCTGCTCTTCCCCCGCTACGATGAAACTCGCCAGCACAGGAATAACCGCGCCGTTCATCGTCATAGAAACGGAAATCTGATCAAGCGGAATGCCATCAAACA
>CALLAV010000039.1 GCA_938001995.1 uncultured Amylibacter sp.
ACGGCCAAAGGGGGAGCGGATGAGGTAGGCAAGCAACAGGAGCGTGGCGGCAAAAAGGATCAGCGCGGTGTAGTAGCGCACGGTTGGATCCGTGAGGTCGAGGCCCCAGAGCTGGCGGGTGGCTTGTTGCAGGGCGAAGCCTTCGTCGCCGCGCGTGTAAGTGCCAAAGTAAAGGATGGTGAGGTAACCCGCTTGCGCGAACATCAGGGTGACGATCATGAAAGCCACCCCGCTTGTGCGCAGGACGAGGAAGCCGATGATGGTGGAGACCACTGCGGCAGAGATGAGCGCGGCGAGGAAGGCGGGGGCTGGGGTCCAGCCGCCCAAGTGCATGGTCAGGCCAAGGCCATACATGCCCGCCGAGAAAAACAGCGCGTGGCCAAGTGACAGCAGCCCCGTGTAGCCGAACAAGACGTTATAGCCCATGGCGTAGATCGCGAGGATCATGATGCGGGCGAGGTTGCCTGAGTGGTATTCTGGCAGGATGATGAACGCGACGGCGAGGATGGCCAGCAGGCCGAAATGCAGTGCGTTGGATTTCGCAGTGTTCGTCATGCCGTGGATTTCCCCATCAACCCAGTTGGGCGAAAGACAAGGACCGTGGCGACCAACAGAGTGGCAAAGATTTTCGCCAGTGTGGGCGTGAAGAACACCGAAATGATGCTGTCAGCCATGCCAATCAGGATCGCGGCGATAATGGTGCCAGGCAGGGAACCGAGGCCGCCGATGATGACGACGATAAAGGCGAGGAGTAGGGGGTCGTGGCCCATGAGGTAATAGGCCTGTTGAATGGGGACGACGAGGACTGCACCGATAGCCGCAAGGCCGGCGCCAAGGCCGAAGACTACAGAGTAGACGGTTTTCACAGGGATGCCGAAGGCCTGCGCCATGTCACTGTCTTGTTGGGTGGCGCGCATGATCAGCCCTGCTTTGGACCGTGTGATCGCGAGCCAAAGAGTGATGAGGATCGTTGCGGCGGCGGCGATGACGAAGAGTTTGTAGGAGGTGATGGAGAGGCCCCATGGGTAGTAAAACTCCAGCCCCTTTTCGCCCCACTCAAACCACGGCAGCGGAATGCGGGAGTTGAAGGGCGGTTCCACGGGGCGTGGGTCGGGGCCAAAAGTCATCAGCGTGGTTTGTTGCAGGATGTACAGCGTGCCGATGGTGGCCACGATGGTGCGTTCTGGATCGTAGTTGATGCGGCGTAAGATCAGGCGGTCCACACCTGCTGCGAGCGATCCGACCAATAGGGGCGCAATAATGATCGCTGCTACAAAACCGAGCGCGGGATTGCCGCCAAGCGCTGTCGCGATGTACCACGCCAACACCGCGCCGACCATGTAGAATTCTCCGTGGGCCACGTTCACCACGCGCATGACGCCAAACACGATAGACAGGCCCATCGCGGTAAGCGCAAGCACAGCGGCAGTCACGCCACCCTCTAAGATAGCCAGCAAAAGATGAGGGCCAAAATCCATGTCTTAGCTTTTCGATAGGGGGTTAGAAAAAGGCCCACCCCGCAGGGAGATGACAGGGTGGGCTTGGCAGCATCACCCGCAGATTAGAAGCTCTGCGTGGTGTAATCGACTTCGTCTTCGTACATCGTATCCTCGATGGATGTGGTGTGTTCGAGCGCTAGGCGCCCGTCCGTCACCTTGGAAATGTACTGATGTCCAAATGTCTGGTGCGTCTTACCATTGAAGATTTTCGCACCCTGCGGGTGGTCATCGGACAAGTCCATGTGGGACATGCTTTCCACAGCTTCGATCAGCTTTGAACGATCCGCTGGGCCTTTGTAATCGGCCATTTCCATGCCGCGTTTAACGATGTTGAGGGTTTCCCAACAGCCGAACATGTGGGCGTAAGTGGACACGTCTTTGGAATCTGAAACAGAGGCACCGTTTTCGTCGACACCGACCGCTTTGCGGTAGTTGGCATCAAAATCGTGGTTGGTGTCTTGGGCGTAGCGAGGGTTGCCTTCCCAGAAGTAGGTTCCCTCTAAGAATTCGAGGCCTGGGGAGGCGATGTCGACCGCTTCAAGGCTGTCGATGAAGCCGAAAATTTCTGGCTTGGACGGGCCAAAGAATTCGCCCATTTCCTTCACGAACGTCAGAACGGCGGGGCCGACCATGACGTGGTAGATGACTTCGGTTTCGCGTGGGATTTGCGGGAAGTATTTGGTGAAAGAGGTTTCGGTCGGTGGGATCGCGATTTTCGCAACCACTTCGCCGCCCTGGGCCTCGATCGCGGCAGAAAAGTAATCGCGGTGATCGTGGCCAAAGGCAAAGTCTGGGAAGATCATTGTGACCTTCTTGCCAAGGTTGTTCGCCACAAACGGAGCCATCGCTTGCACCTGCGATTTAACATCTGTGATACCTGGCTGCATGGTCCAGCGGTTCAGCGCGCCAGAGGCAACGTGATGGCCTTCGGAGACCACAAAGTATGGCATTTTCAGCTCACCCGCGCGGGGTGCGGAGCCGTAAACAACGTGGCTGAACAACGTGCCGAACGCGATGTCTGAGTTGTGCTGTGTCGCGAATTTTTCAACAACTTCTGCGCCGCGTTTTGGGTCGGTGCCATCGTCTTCGGAGATCACTTCAACAGGGCGTCCATTGATGCCGCCCATGTCGTTGATCCGCTTTACGGCTGCTTGTGTCGTGCGATCATACCAGCGGCCATAGGATGCGCCGATGCCCGTGCGGTGGACTTGGAAGCCGATTTTGATGGGCTCAGAACTTTGTGCTTGGGCATAGCGACCGAGCAATGGCGCGGATGCAAGGGCTGCGGCCCCTGTGCCCAAAAGTTTGCGGCGCGTTAAAGTTGGCTTGATCAGTTTTGTCATTGTGACCTCCGAGTCGGGCTGTTGGTTCGTTTTCTTTTTTCAGAAGTTTGTATGTATACTAACAATTTGTCTACATTTTTTTCGAGGCTGTTTTCTGCGCCTATAAAATGGGGTCGTAGCGTCAGAGTGGCATACCGTCCCTTCGCGGTTTAGCCTTTGCGTTCAAGCAGGAGCAACAGCGAATGACCCAAAGCCAAAAAACCACGCGCAGTGTGCTGCTGCCTTGGTTCTTGGCTGTTGTGCTGGTATTGGTCTTGCCGCTGGTTTTTAACGCCAATTCTTCGATTATTATTCTTACGCAAATGGCGATCACGATAGTTTTTGCGCTGTCTTATAACATGGTGCTGGGGCAGGCGGGCATGCTGAGTTTTGGGCATGCGGTCTATATGGGTGTCGGCGGATTTGCAGCGGTACACGTGATGAACGGTGCGCTTGGCGGAGCTGTTCCATTGCTGGTGTTGCCGCTATTTGGGGGCCTGTTTTCAATGGGCATTGCCACAGTGATTGGTGGGTTTTCGACGCGGCGAGGGGGGACATCATTTGCCATGATCTCGCTTGGGGTGGTCGAATTGATTGCGTCCTTTGCAATCATCGTCGTCGCGTTTTTCCGTGGTGGTGGGATGCTGTGGGATCGCACCGATGGGCCCAAAGTCTTCGGGATCGAATTCGCCCAACACAATGAAGTATATTACCTTGTGGCAGGTTGGATGATCCTGTGTACGGCCGCCATGTACCTGTTCACACGTACGCCCATTGGACGCTTGGCGAATGCAGTGCGTGACAATCCTGAACGGGCTGAATTTATCGGTTATTCTGCGCGCTGGGTGCGGTTTTATTCCTTTTGCGCCGCTGGCTTTTTCGCAGGTGTTGCAGGGGCGCTGTCTGCCATCACCTTTGAAATTGCCAGCGTCGAAAACTTGACGGTTCAGGCGTCTGGCACAATCCTACTAGTGGCGTTTTTGGGCGGGGTCGGTGTGTTTTACGGCCCGATCCTTGGGGCCATTGTGTTCACGTTGTTGCAGTCGGTCCTGAGCCAACACACCGAATTGTGGGAGCTGTATGTCGGGGTGTTGTTCTTGGCGACCGTCATGTACTTCCCGAGCGGTTTGGCGGGTGTTCTTACGCTGCACACGGTTCCGATTCACCTTGGCAAAGCGGGGATGTTGGTCGGTCCGTATTTACGTGTTCTGGTCCCAGCATTTGTCGGACTCCTTGGATGTGTTGGGTTCCTTGAAATACTGCACCATACGCGCAAAGCGGTTGTGGGGGGCGGTGAAATGGGTCTGTTTGGGCTGCGGGTGAACACTGATGCGATGTTGCCTTGGATCGTTGCAGTAGCGATGGCGGTCGTTGGGATTTGGATTGCCAAACGGCAGGTTCCTGCGCTGTTAAACGCGTGGCATCGCGCCACCGTGGTCGATTAAGCGCCCTTTGGCGTGGCCAGCAGCCATAAACCCAGAATCGTATACCCGATCATAAAGACCGACAGTGGAATTTGGCTGATTAAAATACCGCGCCGCGTTGGAAAAAAATCAGCGGCCACACGGTGCGATAAAAGGATAGCAAGGATATGCCCAATCACAATTGCACCCGCTTGAGTGAGGAAAATGAACCGCTGCGTGGCGAGCGTGTTGAAGAACCCTGTGGTGACGTAGAACTGCCCAAGACCTAAGTAATCCGCCCCTGTTTGCCAAGGATCGCTCAGCGCTTTGAGCGTGTATTGGCTATCGACCAGTAGGCTCGGCAAGAAATGGGCAAAGTGGTAAACGAAGGCGATTGGCAGGATCGTCAGCGCTTGGCGCCGAAACAATTCGGAAGCATGTTCAGTTGGGCTGGTGATCCGAACGCAGGCGTAAAACAGGGCGATCAGGATCACGTTCGTGCTGATCAAACCGATCACGGTTTGCGGGATAATTGCGGAGCGTCCAGGAAACTCCAACGGGTTAATCCCAAGCTGCGCGAGCCAGAAAAACGTCTCATTGAACCCATCAAATGTGCCTGTCCCCAGCAATGTCAGCGAGAATAGCGCGAGGGTCAAAGGGGGTGTGGCAGCAGCGGTGATGCGCCAGCACGGAAAGCCGATGCGATACTTGTTGTCGCGCGCAAAGGGTGAAATTTTGGCTAGGAGGATGAGGAAAACGGTGAAAAATTCCCCGCGTGTCAACCACTCGCGCCCGAAAATCACCATCATGATAAAGGTGAAAATCCAATACAGGCTGCCAAGAATAGCAAGCTGGATCGGATCCGTCGCGGCTGGGTTTGCGATGCCATAGGCGTTAAACGCAAACAGCAGTAAAATGGCGGGCCAATAGCCGATAAAGTTGGGCATTTTCGCGGGCGGGTCTGCCTGTCCCATTAACACATCGTATAGCCCTGACCACGGGTTCACCCAGGCCCACATCATTCCAAATTTGCCGCAGATGATGACAAAAGCGATCCAAAACACAGTCCATGTGGTCAGCGACATTAGATTGGCCAGTGGATCGCTTGGACCGAACAAACCGATCCAGATCAACACGGCGAAGATCGCAGTGGCAACAAGGCTCGGCACGGTTGTGTGTGGCTTGCGTGCAGACGTGATTTCGAACGGTGTGAACAATCGAGTTAACTGCCTGTGGTTCAAGACTGTAGCCAGTACAATCGTGACACCAATCGTGATCCCCCCAGCCGTGATGTAAAACCCAGTTGGCAACAATAAGATCAACCCTTGCGATCCTGCATGTGCCAGCGCGAGGCCAGGCAGGATCAAAAGAGCAAGGGTAAAAGCGGCGCGTTTCATAAGCGAAAGGTTGAGGGAATTGACACAGCTTTGAAAGCGGAAAACTTGACCGCGTTTCAATTTTCTAGGGAGATGCCTGATTAACTCGCTGTAATAGAAGGGAATTTAAGACACTGCATGTATGAAGCGTCTTGCAAGACGCGTCTTGTATGAAGCTTCTAATAAAGCGTCTTAAATGCAGTGTCTTATTGGGCGAATGTACCGCCGTGTTTAGGGCCTGCTATACGATTGAGGACTCATCTCTTCACAACGCTTGTTTTGGCCAACATCTATGGTACGGATTTCTTATATTAATCGAAAAGGATGTGTCATGGCGCAGGGCCTCTACCCCAAAACCGCAAAACACTCTGCCTATGACGTGGTGATTGTCGGAGGGGCGATGTATGGCGCATCTGTGTCGTGGTGGTTAACGGATTGTGCGGGCTTTGACGGACGGATTTTGGTCGTTGAACGGGACAGCACTTATGAGTTTACGTCCACAGCACACACGAACAGTTGTATCCGCCAGCAATTCAGCCGCCCCATCAACATCAAACTGTCCCAATTCGGTGCAGAATTTATCAAAAACTTCCGAAGCTTTATGGGGGATGATGAGCGTGTTCCTGACATTACGCTGCAAAGCTATGGTTACATGTACATGGCGGATAATGAGAGCTTTGCCGCGACCCTGAAAGAAGCGCAGGCAATTCAACAAGCCGAAGGGGCAGGGACCCAGTTCCTTTCGCGCGATCAAATCGGCGAAGCCTATCCGTTCTATATGCTGGATGATATTGTCGGGGCGAACCACAATACGGTCGACGAAGGCTATTTCGACGGCGGGACAATCTTTGATTGGTGGAAACGTTCGGGGCGCGAGCGGGGTGTGGAATACATCGAAAACGAAGTCGTTGCGATGACGAAAAATGCGGCTGGCACAGCTGTGGAAAGCGTGACGCTAAAAACCGGAGAGGTAATTTCCTGTGGCACGGTTGTGAATGCGTCCGGGCCAAGGGCTGCACGCACTGCAGCGATGGTTGGCATATCCATGCCTGTGGAGCCGCGCAAACGCTACACCTATATCTTTGATGCCGAGCATCCGCTTGATCGGGATTTGCCGCTGACGATTGACCCGTGCGGGGTCCATATGCGCACCGACGGGGCGTATTATTTGGCGGGTGGCGCAGCGGATGAACACAGCGAAGAGGCTGCGGACTACGACGACTTTGAACAGGATCATTCCCTGTGGGAGTCTAAATTCTGGCCAGCCATCGCAAATCGCATTCCTCAGTTTGAGGCGATCAAATTGGTGAATTCATGGGCGGGGCACTATGCCTTTAACCTGTTGGATCAAAACGCAATTGTCGGGCGACACACAAAGATTGACAACTTTATCTTTGTAAATGGTTTTTCGGGGCACGGGTTCCAACAATCCCCTGCCATCGGGCGCGGTACGGCAGAATTGATTGCTTACGGTGAATATCGCAGCCTTGATTTGTCCCCGTTCGAATACAGGCGGATCGAAGACAACGCTGCTTTTACCGAAAAAGCGGTCATCTAGTCTCGGCTTTGCGGGCTTTACAAAGCCGATAGATCGTGGCCCTGTCTAAACAGCGCAGTGGGCGCGAATATTCCTAAAGGTTTAAAGACAAGTTGGAGGCGGAGATGCGCATCTTCATCAATGGGTTTGGGCGAATAGGTCGCACAGTATTGCGCCAAGTGCTGACGAGTGCGACGTCAGATATGGAAATCGTTGGTATCAACGATATCGCTCCGCTTGAAACCTGCGCCTATTTGCTGAAATACGATTCCGTTTTTGGCCCGTTCCCGCATTTGGTCGAGGCAAGTAAAAACGCCATCACGATTGGGGAACACACCATCCCGTTCACCGCGGCTCATGATATTTCGTCTTTGGATTTGTCGACTGTTGATCTGGTGCTTGAATGCACGGGGCAGGCCAACACACGTGGAGTGGCTGAGCGCGGTTTGAAGGCGGGTGCGCGCAATGTCTTGATTTCTGGCCCATCAGATGCGGCAGATGTAACCGTGGTCTTAGGGGCGAATGAAGATCAACTTGGGGATGCGCAGATCGTTTCAAATGCGTCATGCACAACCAATGCTATTGCACCGTTGTTACGGATTTTAGACCAAGATTGGGGTATTGCCCGCGCTCACATCACCACGATCCACTGCTACACAGGCAGCCAGCCAACCGTCGATGCCCCTGCTTCCAGTTTCGCGCGAAGCCGCGCTGCGGCTGTGTCCATGGTTCCAACCAGTACAAGTGCTGCCCAGCAAATTACCGGTGTTCTGCCTGAATTTGCGGACCGACTGAGCATAGCTGCGGTGCGCGTGCCAGTCATTAGTGTCTCTGCCGTGGATGCGGTTTTGCATCTGAAAGAGCCATTGAAAATATCTGCGGTAGAGGCGTTGGAACAGGCTTTTGCGCACACAGATGTGGTTGGGATGACATATGATCCGTGTGTTTCAACCGACATGCGTGGGCGGCCCCAATCCCTTGTGCTTGCACTGCCTGAAACCCAAGTGATCGAAGACCAACAGGTCAGGGTTTTTGGCTGGTATGACAACGAATGGGGGTTTTCCGCACGCATGCTCGACATGGCACGGCGGATGGATGCGCGTTACTAGGACCTTATGGTGAAGGCCTTAATTTTCGATCCCAACCTGCGACGCATCTGTCAGTGACAACCAAAGATCCATGCATTGGCGTTCTATCGCCTCTAGGTCTTTTTGCGGATCGACGTCAGGGTGATCTATCGATGTGCGCAGCATTTGAGTATCTTGCAAAATCGCCGCGATTTTCGGTTGTAACGCATGTGCATAGTTCGCAACAATCACTTCGGTCAGGTTGTTAACATTCTCTTTCCAGCGACCTTCGTCAGAGTTGGCAAAGCCTGATTTTTCAATGGCGTATTGGACCTTTGCGCGCAGTTCACGAGCCGACAAATCATGCTTAGAAACATAGTCTTTGCAACCTGTTTGCAATGCTTCTACTGCGATGGCGGATCGGTCATCGCCAGTGATCATAATGGTCGCGGCATTGCCGTTTTTGGGATGTCGCTGCACCAGTTTCAGCGCATCAATGCCATTGCCGTAACTCAGGTTATAATCAATCAGAACCACGTCAAATTCTGTTGCATCCAAGCATTGCTTCAACGTTTTGAGCGTGTCTGCTTCGTTCAACACAAAGGGAACGCCTGCTTTGTTAAACAGGCGACGGATTTTTGCACGATCAAATTTGTCATCATCCAAGATCAACGCATTTATTGATTGGGGTGCAGACATAAGTGCTGTGTTGGGGGTGTAAGGCCGTGCTGTTTGCATAATGGCCTCCTTTCCGAAAACGCTTTGAGCGAGACAATGCCCCTTAAGTGTTAACTACCCCTTAAGAAATCTTGTTCAAATGCGAGTTTGTGAGGAAATACAGTGCAAATTTGCGACGTTTTGATCTATTTTGGTAGTTCTACCACTTTGGAATACGAGTCAATCATATCGAGCGCTTTGACAAAGCTGTCCCCTAAATCGTCTTTTACAATATACCCCGCAATGTTGCTGGCATAGGCCGCGGCGACATCAGTTGGGGCATCAGATGTGGACAGGACAAAAATAACAGCCCTTTGTAGAAGCGGATCGCGGCGGACTTCGTCTAAAAATTCGAACCCGTTCATCCGCGGCATGTTCAAATCAAGCGTGACCAAATAGGGGGGCGACAATTGGGTGCCGCCGTCTTTGCCGCGTAAAATCGCTAGGGCCTCTTGGCCGTCTTTGGCCACCTCGACCGGGTTCACAATCTTTAGCTTTTTGAGCGCGCGTTTTATCGCCATGACGCTGACGAGGTCATCATCAACGATTAAGAATTTCACAGTGGCTGTCTCGGGTGTTTCAAAATCTTTTGACATATTTGTTCCCTTGGGCTGGTTTTAGGCGGCATTTTCGAATGCCACAGGTGCAGTGGAGCGTTCGGGCAGATCGAAATGAAAGGTCGTGCCGCGCGTCTTTGGCGGGTCCGAGGACACGCGAATGTCACCATCATATCGGTTGAGTGATTTGCGTATGATCGCCAGGCCTAGGCCCGATCCTTCAACCTCGTCCCGCGGGCGTAGGGTTTCAAACATTCCAAATATGCGGTTGTGATAAGATATAGGGACACCTGGCCCATCATCGCTGACTGAAATGTAAATGCGGCCTGCATCTACGGAGGCGTCAATGGTGATTTTGCCTGTCGATTTATCATGATGTTTGATGCCGTTGCTGACAAGATTCATCATAATTTGGCGCAAGGGTGTTGCATACGTCAGGACGCGATCTGTCTGCCCAATATACGTAATGTTGTAGTGATTGTCGGGGTCAAGAAAATCAGCTACTTCGCGCACCACCTTATCCATTTGCAAGGGCGTGATGTGTGTTTCTTCCTGTCCGACGCGCGAATACTCCAACAGATCTGACAACAGCGTGTTCAGCCGTTCAATGCGGTTTTTCAAAAGGCTCATGTTTTGTGCGCCATCGGCTGAAAAATGGTTGTCTTCATCATCAAGTGTCCATTCCAATAGATCCTGAATGGCTCGTAAGGGGGAGCGTAAATCATGTGCAGCGGCATAGGCAAATTGCTCTAATTCCTCGTTTGATCTGCTCAGTTCGGTGGCGTTGACTTTGAACACTTCGAGCGCTTTTGCGATTTTGCCGAGCTCGTCTGGGCCGGATACGTTTACCGTGTATTGGGTCTTGCCATCAGCGATCGAAAGCACAGCTTTGGTCAGTTGCGCCATGCGTGTGTTGATCTGGCGTTCCACGACAAAGAAATTGGCAGTCACGATAGATACCAGAGAGGCAATAGTCGTGAAAGTTACAATAAGAACAAGGCTTTGCGTAGCCGTATCCAGGTCACCTGTCGCCGTCGCCACGCGAGATTTTGCGCGGTGGTTCAAATCTTCAAGCAGCTTTGAAATGGTATCTATGGGCTGGTTTTGGTTGCGCAGTACCATGCTCAGATTGGTTTGTTGATCAGACCGTTGCATCACCTCTTGGATCAACCCTTTTGGCTCGAACAACAGGCTGCGCAACGCCTGTAAGATACGCGCCAGTTCTAGACGGGTCGGGCTGTCAGGCAATTGCCCCATCAGCACCACAAGATCACGCATCTCAACTTGCAATTCCTGTCGGTGCGTTTGGAGGATCGCAGGGTCAGTCAACCGCCCCAATGTGCTGGCCTTTTCAAAAGTCGCGTTAATTTTTAGGGTCAGCGAAGTCAGCGTATTGGCCAGTGCTAAGCTGTCCGAAATCTCAGCAAAGAGTTGCGGTGTCGCGATTTGGCGCGTGTTTGTATAGCGATCAAAAGTCTCGTCACCGCGTTTAATCGCCTCAAACGACAAGGTTTCCAAAATCACGCGGGTGGAGACGTGAATGGTGTCTAAATAGGCAGCAAATCGATTGATGTTCTGATCATGCCGCGCTGATGCCATTTGAGCTTGCGTAACCTGCGCCGCGCCTTGTTCAATGCGGTTCACCGCTGTTTTCATCGCTTGAACGTCGTAATCAGGCGATACCAAAGACTCCATTTCAGCGATGTCGACGTGTAAATCCTGCAAGGTTTCAACAAGCTCGACCTGCAACGTATCAAGGGTTTCGGAAGAGGTGGCAGTGTTCACCCTTTGCAGCAATAGCAGAACGTTTTTCAGATCGCGTTCGGATGCTTCGGTAAGCACCAACGTGCCAACCGCCCGATCCGTCAAATCGGCGACGGCGGCATTCAATGTGCGCAGTTGCCAGACACCAATAAACATTTGGGCACACAACACAGCAGCAATCACAAAAAATGTGAACCGCAATCGTGGCACAATGCCCGATGATAACCTTTGAAAACTACGTGTCATTCAGGGCCCGCCCGTTGGCCTCCAAATTATTACCTAACGATTAACGGTTGGTTAATGCTCTTGGACGATACCAGTCTAGGTAGCAGGCGGAGGCGTTAATTCGTGAAACATTTGGCAACCAAGCAAACGGATGTGGAACGGCGAACTTTGTTAAAGGGGTTTGCTGCTGGCATGGCTACGACGCTTGCACCTACTGGTGTTTTTGGCGCAGGCACGGAACCGCTCGACATGCAGGTGGTGGCTTGGGTTAAAGCATTGGGCGAAGACGCCAAAGGCCCGCTCAACCTGTTGATGCCCAATGGGGCCGAAGGAAATGTATATCCGATCACGGATCGCTTCGAGCTTTTGACCGGTATTCATGTGAACATCACAGTGTCCGAGGTCGATGATATCAATACCGATTTGTTGTTGGACGCTTATGGGCAAACCGGGCGATTTGATCTGGCGCTGCCTGCAACATTTGCCATGCCTGATCTAATCGCGGCAAAGGCGGTTTTGCCAATTTCAGATTTTGCCGCACGCTATGAGCCCGCCGGGTTTCGTGAGGGTATTCTTTTTTCTGTTGGTGATGCGTTTGATGGAAAAACCTATGGTTTTCAAACGGATGGAGATGCCTATACAATGTTTTACCACAAGGGCCTGCTTGAGGATAAAATGGAGCAGGACAGGTATGAGCACCTCTTTGGTACCTCGTTATCCGCGCCCCAAACCTGGGATGAACTTGATCAGCAAATGGCGTATTTTCATCGACCCGATGATGGTTTGTTTGGCGGATTGTTGTTTCGAACCCCGGGGTATTTGGTGTGGGAATGGTGGGTGCGGTTTCATGCTAAGGGCATCTGGCCTTTGTCACAGGATATGAAACCACAAATAGACTCTGACCAAGGGGTTGCGGCACTGGAAGAGATGATCCGCGTCACGGAATTTTTACACCCAGATGTGACCAAGTTGGGATTGTTCGAGAATTGGAACGCATACGCCAAGGGTGACATTTATTGTAATATTGGATGGGGCGGGACGCAGAAATATCTTAATGGTCCGCGCTCAAATATGCGCGGTAACATGATTTTTGGCCCAACGCCGGGTGGGATTGTCGATGGGGATTTACTGATCACGCCGTATTTTAATTGGGGGTGGAACTATGTGGTTACCTCCAACAGCACTCAGCCTGAATTGGCTTATTTGTTTGCCCTGTTCGCATCGAGCCCGAACATGTCCACATTGGCTGTGCGTCAGGCGGACGGGTATTTTGATCCGTTTCGACCTGAACATTACGAGGATGAAGGCATCAAAGCAGCCTATTCCCCTGCATTTTTGGATGTGCATCGCCACAGTATGCAAAACGCAATTCCTGATTTGTATCTGCAAAATCAAGGGGAGTATTTTCGCACGCTCGGGACATGGCTTAACCGTGCATTGCGTCGTGAACTGTCCCCCAAAGAAGCGCTCAGTCGTGCGGCGGCGCGGTGGCGCATCATCACCAATTCAGCAGATAAGAAAAAGCAGAAAAAGCGCTGGTTGGAACTGCGCAAAAAATACCCTCGGAGCGTTAGAGAAAGGTTAAAGGACATTGGCTGAAGCACCCAAAACACTGCGCCTCGAGCAAGGGGGCAAATCAGATATCGCAAAGCAAAATGCGCCGAACTTTGCAGAAGTTGAAGGATCGAGCCTAACGGCTTCTGATTTTGACGAATTCGTTTACGTGCTAAGCCATGATTTGCGCGCTTCGGTCCGTGCCTTGGCAGAAGTGCCTAAATGGATCGAAGAGGATTTGGCATCCGAAGGGTATGAAACCTCTGAATCGGTCGGCGATTACCTTCATATGATGGACACTCACGCCCATCGGCTTGATCGTATGTTGTTCGATTTGCTGACCTATTCGCGGGTCGGGCGCAAACAATCCATCAGCCCCGCTAGCCTGTCGCGCTCCTTTGCCGCTGCTCAACGCGAATGCCGCGTACCTGACGGATTTCTGGTGGAACAATCATTTGAACACGACACGCTGATGATCGGTGCGAAAGACATCGTGGTGTTGTTCAAGGCGCTGTTGTCTAACGCCATTAAGCATCATGACAGAAATGAAGGCCGATTTGAGGTCAGCGCCAAGAAAATCAACAACGAACTGGTAATAATCGTAAATGACGATGGCCCGGGAATTCCGCTGTCCCAAAGAGAGCGTATTTTTAAGGTCATGACCACCTTGCGATCCCGCGACGAGGTTGAGGGCAGCGGAATGGGGCTGGCTGTCGTGAAAAAAATCATTGCGTTCTATGGGGGGCGGTTGCGCTGGGTCGATCAATCGCCCGATCGTGGCACAAACTTTGCAATGTATTTTCCCTTGGACGGATCAACCGACTAAAGTTGGGTGGTCATCTTGTAATCGCGCGTGAAATATAGCCGTGCGTAGGTCACGTTTTGATTGTTCAGCCAAGTCGTTCGTTCAGAGGTAAACACCGCTGTGTTTTCAGGCACCTGTAAAAACGCAGCAATTTCGGATGTGGCGTTGCTTGCTGAAAATTCTAAATTACCATCCGTAAATGGCACTTCTTTAACCAACCATTCATTTGGGCCAAGGCTTTTGAAATCAAAGGTTTCTGCCTGTGGCACGGCGTCCAAATTGATCCAACGGTCTTCAAACTGATAAGGGTTTTGAGCGGCGTAATGCATGCATCTGATGTGCAGAACTTGCGTCTTTGAAGGTAAGTCAAGACGCGAGCGCAGCCAATCTGGCGCCGCCAAAATTCGCCGCTCTACCAGATCATATCTGTAGGGCGCACCTGTCTTTTCAATCTCCTCACGGATGATGGGAATGGCAAATTGTGCGCGGCGTGTCGGGTTGGTTTTTACTTTGGTCCCTGCCTTGCGTTTGCGCTCTAGAATGCCTTCATCCACCAATTCGCGCATGGCACGGCTGATCGTGGCACGGGCACAGCCAAGGGTCGCGGCCAGATCAACTTCATTGGGAAGTGTGCTGCCAGGGGCCCAGATATTCGCGCGAATTTGGGACAGGATATGGGTCTTAACGTCTTGGTATCCTGTGCGGATCATGATGCGTTCAACGATGCGGTTAGGTCAGTGATTGCCGCGCGATACGCCGTCGTAATTGCCTCTTCTGCGACATGCCTTCCGCTTTGAACAGCGTGACGGCCTGCGGACCATACGTCTGTGACCGCTGTATCGTTGGCTGCGAAGATCAATCCATCAAGCAGGTTTTGTTCGTTCAGCCCATACAAACGCGGGTGTGTGCTGTCGATTGCTAATAGGTCGCCCAGCTTGCCCACAGCGATACACCCAGCATTGCGATTCAGCGCCTGCGCGGCCCCTTTTGCTGCAGAAGCATAAAGCATTTCACCCGTGGACCCGTCGGCAGGGGCCAGAACGTTCCGTTCGCGGTGGTGCAGGCGCTGGGCGTATTCGCAGGTTCGCAACTCTTCGGTCATTGAAATGTTCACATTGCTGTCTGTCCCAACACCAAACGCGCCACTAGCACCAAAGAAAGCGCGGCTGTTGAAAATGCCGTCGCCAAGATTGGCTTCGGTAACCGGACACAGACCGACAGCTGCGCCGCTTTGGGCCAAACGCTTTGCTTCGGTATCTGTCATATGCGTAGCATGGATCAAGCACCAACGGGTGTTCACATCAGCATTGTCCAGCAGCCAGTCAACGGGACGCGCGCCCAAGGCTGCTAAAACATCATCGATCTCTTTCGTCTGTTCGGCCGCGTGGATATGGACGGGACCATCTGGAGTCTGCACAAGAATACGCGCAAGGTCAGCAGGCGAACATGCCCGCAAAGAATGCGGCGCAATTCCAACAGCCGTATCGCTTGGCAAAGACTGTGCAGACGTTTTACAGCTCTCTAACAGGGTGGTGAATTCATCGTAGGTATTGCCAAATCGGCGTTGCCCCCCTGCAAGCGGCCGATCGCCAACATCACCGTAGGTATAGAGCACAGGCAAGTGGGTCAGGCCGATGCCCGTGTCCACCGCCGCTTGCATGATGCGCGTCGACAATTCTGACGGATCATCATACCGCTGCCCACCTTGCGCGTTATGAAGGTAGT
>CALLAV010000040.1 GCA_938001995.1 uncultured Amylibacter sp.
GCGTGGATTTGCAGCATCTCTTCCCAGATCGACGCGCGTTTATCCGCATCCGTAGTCTTCTCCCACTCCTGCGACAACAGCATCAACCGCGCTGGTTTGGGCATATCAATCGCCTGACCTGCCTGCCCACCCGTCTGGTGATACTGGCCCCACTTAGGCCAACTAAAGAAATCTTGTGCACGCGGCGCAAGGTATTCGGGCGATGTGCTGCCTGTTGGAATGCCATTGTCCCAACCAAACCAAACAGCGGCCATGGATTGCCCACTGTACACATGCTGACGCAGAATATCGCGGTCGAGCGGACGCATCACCATTTCGATCCCAATGTCGCGCCACGTGTCAGTGATGATCTGAAGCGCATTTTCGACTTCTTGCCGTTCCCCTGCCGTTTCGATCAGAATCCGCATGGGGCGCCCGTCTGGAAGCAAGCGAATGCCATCTGCGCGGCGGTCCGTGTAACCCAGACCGTCCAACAGTTTGTTCGCCTTTGCAGGATCGTATTCGGCGTGCGCCTTTAGATTACCCTCTTTAAAAAACGGGCTGACGGGTAGCGCGGTCATGTTTCCTTCGGACGCCAAACCAAAATACAGCGCACGGTTTATGATCCGTCGATCAATGCCGAGCGATAGGGCATGACGGAAATCTCGTTGGCGTAAAATTTTGGCCCAAACAGGGTCCGCGTGGTTCAGGTTAGGGTAAATCGCGATCTGGCTCGCTGTACCATTTGGCCAAAGGTAGACCGAGTAATCCTCGCCTTCAGACTCGCCCTTCTTCAGTACAGGCACATCTTTAAAGTTCAGTCCGCGTGATTGTAGATGGGCCTCACCCGCGTTTGTCTTGGCCGCGACAAGGCCCGCACCCACGATGCTCATCTCGACCGTATCGATATAGGGCAGTTGCACGCCTTTCGCATCAACGCGGTGATAGTACGGATTACGCACAAACAAACGACGGCTTTCTTTGCCTGTGTCCGCAGGGATCCACGGTTGCAGTGTCGGCAAGCTCTCGTTGTCGAACTTGTACATATTGTCGCTTTTGTTGTGCAGCGCTGCCCAAGACCGCACCTTCTTTTTGCGGACTTTCTTTTTCAATTCAGCAGGATCAGCATAATCACCGTGAAACTGTTCGAGGTAATGGCTCGGGCGGTAAATAAACGGCGGACGTGCCTGCGCCAATCGGGGCAGAAACCCGGGGTTCGGTGTGTTCCAGATGAACATCACAGTTGTTTCATCAGGGAACAGAACGCGCGGGTATTCGCCGTTCACTTTTAGGAATGACGGCGGACCGTTGGGCGCGAGCTTTTCGTTGTTGGCAACGTCCTCCCACCAGTATCGAAATGCCTCGGCTGTGAAGGGGTGTCCATCAGACCAGCGCATACCTTCGCGCAGTTTGAACGTGAAAATCCGCTCTTCCGCCACCTGAACGGACTTCAGGATATCAGGAATCAGCTCGTATTTTTCGTTGTACCCCACCAGCCGCGCATAGCCATAAACCACCATCTGGCGTACGTCCTTGGATCGTGTGATCATTGTCGCAAGGTTCCCGCCCTGCGTCCCATAGCTGCGATCTTTTGCGGGCATGTTTACCACATAAGGCTCACGGGGCACGCGTTTCTCAATAGGGTCCATGGACCCTGATTTGACCTCACCCTTCCAAAAGACGGTTTCTTGCAATTGTACTGTTTGCGCTGCCGCCAAAACAGGCAACGCCAGTGCAATCGCCGCGGCGGTTACTTTCGTAAAAATGCTCATGTGTTCACCCGCACCATATGTCCTGGTTCCACTTCAACTAAGTTTGGCATCTCATCGCCCTGCATTGCATAATCCTGCGGCCAGGTGTGTGGATCCCCTGCGCCCAGCGCCACTGCTGAAAGGTCAATCTTTTGACTTGGATCCGCCTCTAGGCACGCAGCGATCAATGCTTTGGTGTAGGGATGCTTGGGCGCAGTAAACAGCACATCCGGGGCAGCCTGTTCTACGATCCGTCCCTGCCGCATCACGGCGACTTCATCGGCAATTCGTGCCACGACAGCCAGATCATGGCTGATAAACAGATAGCTTAGACCAAACTCGTCCCGAATTTCTTCTAACAACTCCAGCACCTGCATCTGAACGGACAGATCGAGCGCCGAGGTCGGCTCGTCACAGACCAGCAGCGACGGGTTCAGCGCCAACGCGCGTGCAATCGACAGGCGCTGCCTTTGCCCACCCGAAAACGCATGGGGGAAGCGCCGCAGCATGTTTTTGTCCAGCCCCACACGCTCCAACAATTCTGCTGCACGGTCTCGTTGTTCAGCACGCGTACCGATTCCGTGGATCACCAGCGGTTCGGTCAAAGTGTCGATAATCTGCATGCGCGGCGACAGGCTGCTGAACGGGTCCTGAAACACCATCTGGGCCTCGCGTTGGAACGCCCGCCGTCCATTGGCATCCAGCGATCCGACCTCAACTGGTGGCTCGCCCTTTTTGGCCCAATAGCGCACCACCCCGCCATCATCCGCAGGCGTCGCGCCAAGCGCCATCTTGGCAACGGTCGATTTACCCGATCCAGACTCGCCCACAATCGCAAACGTTTTGCCACGGGGAACGGTGAAATTCACGTTGCGTACGGCAGGAATTTCACGAGTACCACCAAAGAAAGTCGATGCGCGCGCAAAATACGTTTTGTTGATCGCTTCCAACTGCAAAACAGGATCTTCTATCACCCGCGCGGACGACGGTTCCGCCTCATGTGGGATCGCAGGGGCTGCCGCCAACAGCTTTTTCGTATAGGCATGGCCTGGCGCACCGATCACCACATCGCATGGCCCGCTTTCCATCACGCGGCCTTTGCGCATGACCACAACTTTGTCGGCAATATTCGCAACCACGCCCAGATCATGGGTCACGAAAATCACCGCCATACCCGTTTCTTCTTGCAGCCCCTTAATCAGGTCCAAAACCTGCGCCTGCGTCGTCACATCAAGCGCTGTCGTCGGTTCATCCGCAATCAACACGTCAGGCTTGGCAATCATCGCCATGGCGATCATCGCCCTTTGACGCATCCCGCCCGACAACTCGAACGGGTAGGAATTATACGCACGATCAGGCTGTTTAAATCCAACCCGTTCAAACATCGCGATCACTTCAATTTTTGCGCTCGCTTTTGTGTGCCCACGATGCAGGATCAACACCTCTGCCACTTGATGCCCAATTTTGTGCAACGGCGACAAACTGTGCATCGGTTCCTGGAAGATCATCGCGACCTGATTGCCCCGCACAGCGCGCAGTGCTTTTTCATTCATCGACAAAAGGTCAACGGATCCACTTTCTAGCGCCAGATTCGCCGTGCCACCGTGGATCACTGCAGCCTTCGGCAAAACCCGCAGAATGGAACGACAGGTGATCGTCTTCCCCGACCCGCTTTCGCCAACCAGCGCCAGCGTTTCCCCGCGGTTCACAGCAAAGTTGACGCCCGTGATAATCGGCGGGTTTTTCCCAAACCCAATGGACAGGTCTCGCACCTGTAGCAATGGCGAAGTGTCGGCAGTCATGCGTGTATTCCGATTCCCCGTGGCTGTCCCTTATGCCACCCAAGGAGTAAACGCGCTGAAACACCAAAAAACAAGCGTGGAAGCGGATTTAGCGGTTCAAAATTTACGTTTTCTGAACGGCGGATTACAGGCGCAAGTCCGCAATGCCTTTGGGCAGAACATGTTTCAAATCGTAAATCACACTATCTGGCTTACACAACGCCTGAATGGTGGCAGGATCACTCTTGGCAAACGCATCATGCGCCACCGCCAAAACCACTGCATCAAACGCGCCTTTTGCAGGGGCGCTTACCAGATCAATTCCGTAAATGGCCTTTGCCTCAGCTGGGTCTGCGCAGGGATCAAACACCTGCACCTGAACACCGTAATCCCGCAGCTCCTCGATCACATCGATCACCCGTGTGTTGCGCAGATCTGGGCAGTTTTCTTTAAAGGTCAAACCCATGACCAAAATCTCGGCTCCTTGAACCTTAACCCCTTTATGCAGCATCCCTTTAATCAATTCAGATGCAACTACTTTGCCCATGCCATCGTTGATCCGACGCCCTGCCAAAATCACTTCGGGGTTGTACCCGACTGCCTTGGCCTTATGCGTCAGATAGTAGGGGTCCACACCAATGCAATGCCCACCCACGAGGCCGGGTTTGAATGGTAGGAAATTCCACTTCGTCCCTGCCGCTTCCAACACATCAGCCGTGTCGATATCCAAGCGATGGAAAATCAGCGCCAGTTCATTTACCAGCGCAATGTTCAAATCCCGCTGCGTGTTTTCGATCACTTTCGCAGCCTCTGCCACAGCAATGCTCGGCGCCTTGTGCGTGCCAGCGGTCACGATTGCGGAATACAGGTCATCGACAAAATCTGCTGCCTCTGGCGTGCTGCCAGACGTGACCTTAATGATGGTCGGCAAACGCCGCTCCATGTCACCAGGGTTGATCCGCTCTGGCGAATACCCTGCCCAGAAATCGCTGTTATAGGTTAGGCCAGACGCAGCCTCGATCACGGGAACGCAATCCTCTTCTGTCGCCCCAGGATAAACCGTGCTTTCAAAGATCACGACGTCGCCTTTGGAAATCACGGCTCCAACCGTCTCGCTGGCGGCGATCAACGGGGACAGATCAGGCATCTTGTAATCATCCACGGGGGTCGGAACCGTAACGATATAGACATTGCACCCTCGGATAGACTCCAAATCACCGGTAAATGTCAGCCGATCTGCTGCGTCCATCTCAGCGCTTGTCACCTCACGTGTGGCATCCACGCCGTCCCGTAGCGCATTGATCCGATTGGTATTCACATCAAAGCCTATGGTCTGGAACTGCTTGCCAAACTCCACTGCCAAAGGCAGGCCAACATAGCCAAGTCCAATCACAGCAATTTTCGCGTCTTTCAGTGTCAGCATATCAGGCTCCTATGATGCCTTACACATCATAGTAATCGCGATACCAATCGACAAACGCTTGCACGCCATCGTGAACGTTTGTTTCGGGCGTGTATCCCACCAACTGCCGTAGCAAATCGCAATTGGCCCATGTCGCAGGCACATCACCCATTTGCATTGGCATGTAATTGCGTTCCACCTTTTGGCCCAAGGCAGTTTCGATCTCTTCCACAAAATCAAGCAATCGCACCTTGTCGCTGTTCCCGATATTGATCACCCGAAACGGCGCAGCAGGTGACAAGCTGTCACCTTCTAGCGGAGTCCAGTCTTCGCGCGCATCCACTTGTGGCGGCACGGCGTCAACCAGCAACCCAATGGCACGCACCAAATCGACCACATAGGTGAAGTCCCGCTGCATATCGCCGTGGTTATACACATCAATCGGATCCCCATTTAGCCCCGCTTTGACGAACTTGAACAGCGCCATATCCGGACGACCCCATGGGCCGTAAACAGTAAAAAATCGGAACATCGTTACAGGCAGATTCCACAGGTGCGCATACGAATGGCCCATATTCTCATTCGCCTTCTTCGTTGCCGCATACAGGGTCATTTGCGTGTCCACCTTTTCCGTCTCATCAAACGGCATTTCGGTGTTCGCCCCGTATACCGACGACGTAGACGCCATCAGCAGGTGATCCACTTTCAACTCTCGCGCCAACTCCATGATATTGAACGTTCCCATCACGTTCGTCTCCATGTAGGCGCGTGGGTTTTCAATCGAATACCTCACTCCCGCTTGCGCTGCCAGGTGAACAATCACATCAGGCGCAAAATCCGTGACAGGGCCTTCCAACGCGTCAAACTCTCGAATGTCCACTTCCAGCGAGGCAAAGCCTTCGTTCTGCGCCAACATTGCATGGCGGCGCTTTTTCAAGTTCACGTCATAGTAATCCGTCAGGCAATCCACACCCAGAACCTGCCAACCCTCGCGCAGCATCAACTGTGCCAGATGAAACCCAATGAACCCTGCACTGCCTGTAATCAGTATCTTTCGCATCATACTACCCTTGTGAAATCTCTCAGGCTTCTTACCTGCCCACTGACACAACCGCAATTCCCTTGCCATTCGCCATATTTTCGCTCAATTCTGCGCGTAACAGGCCCAAAAAAGAGAAGAGGCACCGATGCAGTTAACAATGATAGGCACAGGATACGTAGGGCTCGTTTCAGGCGTATGCTTTTCCGATTTTGGCCATGACGTGATCTGCGTCGACAAAATGCCAGAAAAAATCGAAGCTCTGGAACGTGGCGAAATCCCAATCTTCGAACCAGGTCTAGATGATCTGCTGGCGCGCAACGTGGCCGCTGAACGCCTTTCCTTCACGCTCGATCTTGCAACCGCAGTGGCACAAGCAGACGCCGTATTCATCGGCGTTGGCACACCCACACGGCGCGGCGATGGTCACGCCGACCTCACCTATGTCTACGACGCCGCCCGCGAAATCGCCCGCGCGTTGAGCGGCTATACCGTGGTCGTCACCAAATCCACCGTGCCTGTCGGCACCAACCGCGAAATCGAACGCATCATCCGCGAAGAAAATCCAGACGCCAACTTCGACGTCGCCTCCAACCCCGAATTCCTGCGCGAAGGCGCCGCAATCGAAGACTTCATGCGGCCGGATCGCGTGGTCGTCGGCGTAACATCCGAACGCGCCACCGAAGTCATGGCCAAAATCTACCGCCCATTGGCCCTGCGCGAAGCGCCCATCGTCTACACCGACCTTGAATCAGCCGAGATGATCAAATACGCCGCCAACGCCTTCCTTGCGACCAAGATCACTTTCATCAACGAAATCGCCGCCTTGTGTGAAAAGGTCGGCGCAGACGTGAAATCCGTGTCCAAAGGCATGGGCATGGACGCCCGTATCGGCTCCAAATTCCTGCACGCGGGCCCGGGCTACGGTGGCTCCTGCTTCCCCAAAGACACCAAAGCGCTGGCCCGTATCGGCCAAGAACACGCCGCCCCCATCGAAATCGTCGAAGCGGTGATTGATATCAACGAGGCCACCAAACGCCGCATGATCGACAAAGTGATGCAGCTGTGTGACGACACCGTAAACGGCAAGAAAATCGCTGTCTTAGGCGTCACCTTTAAACCCAACACAGACGACATGCGCGACAGCCCAAGCCTCACCATCGTCCCCGCTTTGGTCGGCGCAGGCGCAAACGTCCACGTCGTCGATCCGCAGGGTTTCAAAGAAGGCGAAGCCCTCCTCCCCGGCGTCACATGGCAAGACGACCCCTACAAAGCTATCCGCAACGCTGAAGCCGTGATCCTACTCACCGAATGGAACGAATTCCGAGCACTCGACCTAGAGCGCGTTGTTAAAGTGATGAAAGACCCGAGGATGGCGGATTTGCGCAACGTATATGATCCGAAAGACGCGGAAGACGCTGGGCTGGTTTATGTGAGTGTGGGGCGGTAGGGAAATCTAACGCCACTATCGACACGCTAGTGGTCTAAACTTTGCTCAGTGCTCTGAGTTGGTGGCAAAACCCGCTGCTAGGCTTTTGACTGGCCAAGGGGCTCGTTAAATGCATTCTAATTGCCATGGCTTTCGCAATCTTCATGCACCGATCCGATTCTATCTACGACGATGTTCCATCGGAAAGGTATCAATTCCCAAAACAATACCTGACGCGTGTTCAAGAATGTATTGGCGACTGGATCGTTTACTTGGAACCCAGCAAAGTCAAAGAGACAAAAGGCTATTTTGCAGTGGCCAAAGTGCAAGATGTCATACCCGACCCACGCCTGCCTAAAATGTTTATAGCCATCATTGAGCCAGGAACTTACTTGGACTTCGGAGACCCGGTTCCTTTTCGCAACACAAACGGCATTGTCGAACGGGGCCTTTTAAATGACCACGGCAAACTTTCTGGACGCGCGCAGGCAGCGGTTCGCCTTTTATCACCAAGTGACTTTAATCGAATAATTGATCTCGGGCTGTCAAAAGACGACAGTATTTTACCTCGAACCGGTGATACCTCTACCCAGCCCAGATTCGAAGAAGCCGCCGCTATGTTTGATCCAGAACTTCCACGAAACCGAGAAAGCCAGTTGGTTAATCGAACAATTCGGGATCGTAACTTTCGGAAAAACGTCCTTCGCGCCTATAGTGATCGCTGCGCAATCACCGGACTCCGGTTAATAAATGGCGGAGGCCGCGCAGAAGTCGAAGCTGCACACATCAAGCCTGTTCAACATAATGGACCAGACATTGTCAGCAACGGAATTGCTCTTTCCGGAACTGCTCATTGGATGTTTGATAGAGGGTTGGTGAGTCTTTCCGATGAACTTACGGTACTTGTATCACGGCAAAGCAACGATATTGAGACAATTCGAAGCATGATTAACGATTCAGGTAAACTACTAGTACCAGAGCGATTGGCCAATAAACCACGACCCGAATACATAACCTGGCATCGAGAAAACTGCTTCAAAAACTAGTAACCCAACACCGCCATGAACCTTTCCCTTCCCACCCCCAAATATGAACGGTTTCCAAATTATTTCTAACTAGGTTGCTTTTTAATACCCACTCCGCCCACATTTCCCCCAGCACCGTTTGATCTAATTTCGTTCATGTTCCGGTCGTAGTACTACCCACCCGCGCAGCCCCTGCAACACAACTCAGATGCAAAATCGCAACATAATTTTCGCGTAATCCAGCCACTTTTCGCGCAATCCGTCACGGTTTCGCCTCTTTTCCCCGCAACATATCAACCCAGAGCAGTATGAGGGAAAAACCATGACGTCCAAAGACGCGACCATTGACCAGACATCTCAGCAGACCGCCACGGCATTCGCCAAAGGCACGCTGATCGAAACCGCCAGTGGGCAGCGCCCGATTGAGAAGTTGAAAAAAGGCGATCGTGTTATGACCGCCAATGGAATTTATCAACGGGTCGAGGCCAAAAACACTTGTAACGTCACCCCTAACATGTTGGCACAAAACGAAGATTTACGCCCCATCCGCATTGTAGCTGGTGCTTTGGGTCATGGCCTACCTAAAAACGATTTGCTGGTGTCCAAAGACCACCGCATGCTTGTGTCCTCCGAACTCGCATACCGACTGTGCGGCGAAACAGATGTGCTTGTTCCCGCGTCACGTCTGACGCATTTTCCAGGCATTTTTGCCTGCGAAGACACGGAC
>CALLAV010000041.1 GCA_938001995.1 uncultured Amylibacter sp.
TGTGAAGGCAAACGCGCTCTATCGTGATGGATCGAAACTGTCCCAACCATTGTCTGCAGCTTTGATCGAAGATGATGACGAGGATCTGGAAGAAACACTGCTTGAAGCGCCAAACGGCGAGCGCGCACAGGTTTTGGCCGAGAAAATCGTTGAAAAGATCATCGTCAAGGAAGTTGCGCAAGCGCGCAGCCGTCTGCCAGAGCGTCGTAAGGGCTACACCCAGAAGGCCACTGTTGGTGGGCACAAAGTGTACCTGCGCACAGGTGAGTATGAGGACGGCAACCTAGGTGAAATCTTTATTGATATGCACAAAGAGGGTGCTGGCTTCCGCGCCATGATGAACAACTTCGCCATCGCGGTGTCTGTTGGTCTGCAATACGGCGTGCCGCTGGACGAGTTCGTAGATGCCTTCACATTCACGCGCTTTGAGCCTGCGGGCATGGTGCAGGGCAACGACAGCATTAAAAACGCGACGTCGATCCTTGATTACATCTTCCGCGAATTGGCTGTGTCTTATCTGGATCGCACCGATCTGGCCCACGTTAAGCCAGAGGGCAACCACTTTGACGATTTGGGTCGCGGTGTGGAAGA
Organism: uncultured Amylibacter sp.; assembly: GCA_938001995.1. Classification (GTDB taxonomy): domain Bacteria; phylum Pseudomonadota; class Alphaproteobacteria; order Rhodobacterales; family Rhodobacteraceae; genus Amylibacter. The sequence goes on from CALLAV010000041.1 coordinate 592, forward strand.
GGGCACAAGCAACGTGCGTCCAGCCTCTGACGATGCGGTTGCGATGCTGAAGCAGGTTGTTTCCCCAGGCTATCACCGTCACCGGATGCCACAGGAGCTGATGGTTTTACAGGGTGGTGCGTCCACTGGATTGTTTGGTGGCCCGCAAACGGCCCCCGAAGTGTCCGTCGGTGGTGGCTTTGCCGAAGCGCCTGCACCTGCACCTGTCGCGCCCGTTCAAATGGACGACCGCGCCAAAGCCAAGATGCAAGGCTACGAGGGCGATGCCTGCGGGGATTGCGGCAACTACACGCTGGTGCGCAACGGCACCTGCATGAAGTGCAACACCTGCGGCGCGACAAGCGGCTGTAGCTAAAAAATTCAGATTAAAGGCGGGCCTCGGTCCGCCTTTAACGCCTTCAGGCCGCAGGCAACCAACCGAGCGGTTAACAAGAAGAGCCTGAAAGTTAGACTTAAAGGGGGGCATTTAGTCCCCCTTCTTTTTTGTAAAAAAGCCAACGATTCGACGTTGTTAACCAGTTTTTCGCTACAATCGAAAGATGTGTTCGCCATTGTAACACCACTGGAAACAGTCGCGATGCCCTCAACTTAAAATATGGTTAAAATTAGGCAATTTTAGTCAAAATTGTGTCAAAGGCCAAATTCCGCTGCTATGGTAAAGATGTGGCTGCGTCTGCTCGTGGTTGCATTTTCGTAATTAGTGACCGCCGAATTTTCGCGCGGGATAGACCTTGGGTGTAACATGATCGAGATTATTCTTTTGTCCCTTTTGGGATTGGGTGGCATTATTTTTGGCGTCGATGACGCTTTGGACGACGACGATGGACCAACAGGGCCAACGCGGTCTGGTGAAGAATTTGAGGGCGACAACTCGCCTGAGACATATGAAGGCACCGCTGGGGACGACCTTGTTAACATGAACGGCGGCGACGATGTTGCAACCTTGGGCGACGGCAACGACGAAGTCCGCATGGGTGTCGGGTTTGACACGGCCTTTGGTGGCGCTGGCAATGACAGCATCGATGGTGGCTTTGGCGAAGACGTGATCGACGGCGGCGAAGGCGATGACCGTATCGATCTTGGCGAGCAAGACGATATTGGTATTGGTGGCGACGGCGACGACGTGATCTTTGGCGAAGCGGGCGATGACAGTATCGACGGCGGCTTTGGTGAAGACAAACTTTATGGTGACGATGGAACCGACGAAATCAACGGTGGCGGTCAAGACGATGAAATCTTTGGCGGTCGCGGTGATGACATTGCACGTGGCGGCAACGGCTTTGATGAAATCTCTGGCGGCGAAGGTGATGATTCATTGTACGGCGAAGCGGGCGATGACCTGATCTTTGGTGACGCAGGCGATGATGAAATCGGCGGCGGCATTGGCGACGACAACCTGTTGGGTGGCGAAGGCAATGATGACGTCAAAGGCGGCGCTGGCGACGATGTGATGTACGGCGGTTCTGGAACAGATGTTGTGACGGGCGGTGACGGCGATGATCTGATCACTGGTGGTGGTTTCGATCTGGCTGGTGCTGAAGCGGGCATCACTGGGTTTGACCTTGTGCTTGATGACAACGAAGTCGACACGCTGAATGGCGGCGCAGGCGATGACAGCATCATCGTACAGCGCGGCGATATCGCCACTGGTGGTGAAGGCAGCGACACCTTCGCATTGGATGCACGTGTGTTGGGCGACGCGTCCACTGTCACGGATTTTGTGGCTGGTGAAGATACCATCGTGATTGACTGGCCAGAAGATGCGGAGGATCCAACCGTCACCATCGAAGAGCTGAAGAACGACGCTGATGAAGTGATCGGTTCCACGATTGTGGTCAACGGTACGGCTGTGTCGAACGTGACAGGCGGTCAAACGCTGACCGTGGCAGACATCGCGATCATCCCTGTCTAAGCCAAGCGCTGACAGACCCAAGAGTTTATTGCGGCGTGTCCTTCGGGGCGCGCCGCGATAGTAACAACAGGGCGATAAGCCCAAGGCCAGAAATCCAAAGACTGGCGGACCCAATCCCGATCAGATTGGTGAGTGCTCCGATCAAAAACGCCCCGAGCGCCGTCGATCCGAGGCCAACAACCACCCAAATAGACATGACGCGCCCCCGCATATCGTCGGGCAGATCGCTTTGGATCATGGATTGCATAGTGACGCCGAAATACGTGCCAGTGGCCCCAAGGAGAGCTGCGCTGAACAGCGCAATGGCCCAAGACTGTGTGGTGCCCAGAACAGCCATGCCCATCAGACCCACAATCGCAACCGAAAGATTGCCCAGCGACAAGGCATTGCGCCCTGTCGGTTGCCCACCGAGTGCCTTGTAAATTGCAGCGCACAACGCGCCACCCCCAACGGCAGACCCAAGCTGCCCAAGCCCGACAGCACCGAGCCCAAACGACCCATCCGCAATGATCGGCAACACTTCGAGCACGCCGCGCATGGCAATGGAAAAGACGGTGGTGGTGGCCAAGACGATCAAAATCACATCACGCTGACGGATGTAGCGCAGGCCTTCGACCATCGCGGTGGTGAACGGCTCGGCCCCATGTTTTGTCAGCTCGCGCGGGTGTAGACGGAACAGCACAGTTAAGTTTGGAAAGAACAGGATCAGCGTTACCACAAGGGCAGTGGTGATGCTGGTAAGGTCAATTAATAGCCCTCCGATGGCGGGGCTGATCAAACGGGCAAGGTTGAAATTCAGCGCGGACAGCGCCACGACGGACGAAACGTGATCAGGCTGGACCAAACGGGGCGCGAGCGACAGGCGCACTGGATGATGCGCCGCAGTTACCGTACCAATGGCCAGCGAAATCAGGATCAGCGTAGCGGTCCCGATATTGCCCGTCATTTGCAACGCCAATAGCGCACCAATGCAGGCGATCATTGTAAGGTTGGTGGCATAAGCCGCCTTTTTGATGTCTGATCTATCCACCAAAACGCCAAAGAACGGGCCTCCAAACAGGGTCGGCAATAGGGAACAGGCGGCAACGATACCGACGAATTGCGCAGAGTTGGTGATGTCCCACGCCAGCCAACCAATGACGATACGGCTGATCCAAAGCGCGTTGACGTTGGCAACAGCACCAAGGAAATAAAGACGAAATTCGGGGGATCGCAGGGCGACTAGGTTCATGCCCCAATCCTAGGACAAGCCCCCTGAGAGGGAAAGCGCGAAACGGGTGGCGCCGCGTTGTTTTACGCGACGACCTTGCGGGCTTGGATTGTGTGAAAGGCCACAAGCGCCAAAGCCACAATAAGGGCAGGAATATGCGACGTCGGCGCGCTCAACATTATGCCAGCCGCAAGGACAAGGCGTGCCGCGATTTCCCAGGCAGGCATTGCCTTGGCATCATATGCGGCTAGGGCGCTGGCAAGGAGATACAGCGCAAAGACAAGGCGCGTCAAAAGCCACGCCATCGCACCAAAGTGGAATTGACCGTCATAGCCTGGCAGGTACAGCTCCCCAGATGTGGTGTCCGGATTAAGAACCGCCTGTTCGATCAAAAGGATCTCGGGGTAAAGGGCAAAGACAAATGGGATAACAAACATCACAATGCCCGATCTGACAGCGGAAAACCCAGTGGCCATCGGCTCTGCTTTGGTGATCGTTGACGCGGCAAAAGCCGCAAGCGCCACAGGGGGCGTAATGGCCGAGGCAACGGCGAAGTAGAAGATGAACATATGGGCGGTGAATGTCGCAATGCCGAGGCCTATCAGCAGTGGCCCCATCAAAAGTGCAACGTTGATATAGGCGGGCACAGCGGGCATCCCCATGCCAAGCAGGATCGCAAGCAACATCGTGATAAACAGCGCGATGAATTGCAGATAAGCCGACCCGCCACCGCCAAGATCCAGCGAGATCAAAAAGGACAGCACATCGACGCCGACAAACTTCGACAGGCCAGTAAAGTTCAGGCAGACGTCAATGACTGTGACAGCCAAAAACATAAGGTACAGTGTAGAAACCGTGATACCTGCATCTGCAAGCGCATCCAGCGCCTTTCGCGGTGTTTTGCGGAAGTCTTTGTCGATGAACAGCAACAGAATCACAAAAGCAGCCCCGAGCCAGCCTGTGGCACCTGCATCACCAGCAGCATTTTGATAAAGTTGTAAAAACCACGGCAATTCGGTCGCACGACACACGCCGTCAGTGACGATCGTTTGCGCCCCCAAAAGCCAGCCGAGCGGGCCGCAACCCACAGCGTCTTTCTTTGTCAGCAGTAGGATCAGGATCAGTAGGATCGGCAGAAAGATTTGTAACAGGTGCAGCAAATCTGTGCGCGTAATGTGCATGTCTTCGGTCATCTCGCCGTATGCTTCGATCCCTTGCTTGCGCGACTGAAACGTGGCGGACAAAAACAGGCAGAAGAAATAGGCGATTGCTGGAAGGGTGGCGGCAATAATCACATCGCCATACGGCGTGGCGGTCAAAGCAGCGAGGATAAAGGCCGCAACACCCATGACAGGCGGCATGATAGAGCCACCAGAAGAGGCGGCGGCCTCCATGCCACCAGCAAATGTCGGCGAGAATCCACGGCGGATCATCATGGGAATGGTCAAAACACCTGTAGACAGAACGTTGGTAACGGGGCCGCCTGTGATCGTGCCAAACATGGCCGAAGACACAATAGCCGCATGGGCCGGGCCGCCGCGCAAATGGCGGGTCCAGCGAAAGGCCAGCTTGATCAAGGCCTGTCCCCCCGCGGATTTGCCAAACATTGCGCCCAGAATAATGTAGGGAAACACAACGTTCATAATCACATACATAAACCGCCCGAGCATCCCAGACGCATTGTTCACCAGCGCATCATGTACATTTGGCCGCCCATCAAGAAACGTTCGGGGTTCCCCGCCAAGCTTGGTCATGAGGTATTTGTTGATGTCTTCTGGGCCGTGAAAATACCAAACCAGCACAGTGCCGATGGTATAAAGCGCGATAATCATGGCCACGATGACAAGGGGAAGCCCCCAAACTTTGATGTTGTAGCCCAAGAAAACCAACATCGTTACGCCAACGATCAGTACAAGCCAAATGCCTGTTGTACCGACGCATTTTGGGTCATCCACGGTGTCAGGCACAGGCAAACCATAGTCTTGCGCAAAGGCGATTTCCGCCTTGAGCGACTCTGCCAACAGACGGGCGCGTTCCCCTGTCATCATGTCGATCAGGCAAACGCTGTCGATTTCGATCAAATATGTCAGGGAAATTGCAGCCGCCGAAAGGATCAGGGCCACATCCATAAACAGGCCAAAGACCCGTCGTGCAGGCGTGCGATCAACCCAATCGCGCCACATCGAATGTTTAAGGGCAACGATTGTCATCATCACCAGAAACACCAGCGGATAAAACCATTCTGTGGCAAAAGACCGAACTTTGAGCGTGTCTACGCCCGTCATATTGCGCCACAAACCTTCCCATCCAGGAATGGCAGGGGTGCTGTTTACAATGCCCAGAAAAACAAAAATCAGCGCAAGGATATAAAGCGTTCGATTTGGAAACACTTCTTTACGCTCGGCTTGGTTGTTTTTGTCGGACATGTCTACTCTCACCCGTTTTGTGCAAACGCCGCCCCAAAAGGAGCGGCGTTCTATCTTTTACGAGGCTACGCCTTAGCCATTGTCTTTGGCGCAATCTGGAATTTCATATCCAGCTTCTTCCCAAGCACGTGTCGCACCCTTGTGGTACTTCACAGGGTTCGCGCCACACATGCCAAGACCAGGGTTGTCAAATGCAACAGTGTTCCCGAATGGAGCCTTGGCTTTCAACGCATCCAAAGACGCGATGTAAGCGGACACCAGTTTGTAAACCAGCTCTTCGTCCATGTCTTTGTGAACAACGTCACCGCCAACAGTAGAAAAGCCGCGGAACATGTCGTCTTCTGAAACGATTGTCCAGTTCTCGCCCAAGCCAGCCTGTACATCAGCCACTGGCAAGAACAACGGAGCACTTCCAGGTGCTTTGATGTACTTTTGCATGGCTTCACTGTCGTAGACGTCCTTTGGCATCGACCAAGCGGTCATCTTGCCAGATGCGCTTAGCGTAGAAGTCCGACCACTTGGGAACACTTCTGGCAGGACAACTGCATCGACGCTGCCGCCGCTGATCGTTGCCGTTGCTTGGCCCCAATTGGATTGGATTCCTTCATAGCCTTCGCCTTCCTTCAGGCCCGCTGTGATTTGAATCATTGCGCGTGCGTTGGTCAATGCGCCCCCGCGTGGCGGGCCGTTAAATATCTTTTTGCCTTCAAGGCCGTCCCATCCTGTGATGCCTTTTGCATCATAGGCGAACAGCATGAAGTTGCCCAAAATGAACGGATAAATCGCACGCAGGTTACCAGCAAGTTCCGCGCCCTTTTCCGCGCCAAGTTCGCCGTAAGGGCCTACACCGCGATTCATCAGAAATGGCAGAATGTGCGGCGTACTGGCGATGTCTGTTTTGCCTTCAGCAACGTTTTGCAGCGAGTTTGTCAGCGTTTGACCGTCGGCAAGCTGGATATTGGCGATGCCTTTTGTACCCGCAATTTCGACCAAATGACTTGGCGCGAGGTGCGTTGGTCCACCGGGGCTTGCAGTCTCAGCAGTTAAGTTTGCTTGTGCAAAGGCTGATGTACCAGCAAAAGCAGTCGCCGCAACAATCGCAGTAAATGAAAAAAGTTTAGACATGATTCCTCCCAGATTTATGTCATGTTAGGGAAGATTTCGCTTTATAGAATCCCCCTCTGATAAGGAGTTTAGCGAAAATATAGGGATATGCTAAGAAGTTTCTTAACGTGTTAATGTATTCTGGGATTTCGACGCGCCTATTTGCGGGGTTTTACACGTCGTGTGGGTTCCGCTTCGGTCGGATTTTCGGGCCATGGATGTCGCGGATAACGCCCGCGCATGTCTTTGCGTACGTCTGCATA
>CALLAV010000042.1 GCA_938001995.1 uncultured Amylibacter sp.
CCGTTTGTAGAAGTCGAGAGCCTTGGCGGCTCATCCGTCGATATTCTGGTACGCCCGTTTGCTCAAGGTGCGCATTATTTCGACGTGAAATATTCGCTGCCCCAAGAAGTGTATGAGCAGTTCAACAAAGATAAGATCGAAATTCCGTTCCAACAGATTGTTGTTCACAACGCGAAGTAAGAATTTGTAACGAGTACCGCGAGTGTATTTAGCGAGTAGAGTTGAGTAGGGGGAGGGGGTCGTGCTGGGTAGCACGGCCCCTTTTTTTATTGAAACGGTTTGAGGTTTGGCGGGTCGTAGTTGTTTGTCGGATCATCGCGCCGTTCGAGTGCGGTTGGGTGGATTTCAGCGTCTGGCGGGATGTAACGGTGCTGCGCCCAAGGGATGTAATAGCCAAGGAATGATTTCAAATCTGGCCAGCGGGATCGGTTGCGCAGGCGCAGAAAGATTTCAAGGATGAACCAGCCTTTTTTCATCTGACTGTGCAGGGGGGCCTTGGGATCAGGCGTCGCCACGGTAAGCTGCATCTTTTCGGTGACCTTGTCTTTTTTGCCAAGCACGTAACGTTTGTAGCTGATTTCACGAAACGCGAGCTGGTCCACGTCTAGCCCATCAAGCTGTTCGCGCATCCAGTGCATGGTGATTTTCGCAAGACCCGCTTCGGGTTCATAGACGCTGCCCGCCACATCCGTATGCGTGCCTGCAAACCAGACTTGTTTAACGTCTTGATCGGGCGGGTTCTTTTTTGATTTGAACCGATTGCCATAGTATTTTTGTCCTTCCGTCCAGAATTGGTGGCGAAAGAAACGGCGGGTTTCGTCGATGGCGATGACGTGGCGCACGGCTTCGACAGATGGGTTTTCGTCGACACTAGAGTGTGTGCCGTATTGGATGAACGTGCCTTTGCCGAATTTGACACGCAGCATAGAGCTGACCGTGTCCCACAGCCCAAGGAATCGGATGGACGGGTGGCGCATGGTAAAGGCGTGTTCCAGCATACGCAGTTTCGCGTGTGCGGCGCGTTCGTCCTCATTCGTGATAGAGCGCCATGCGGCAAAGACAGGTGCGACAAGGTGGAACTCTTGTGGGTCCACAAGACCGAAATCATTGATAAAGCCCGCCAAAACACGTGCGGTGTAGGCCCCGCGTGAATAGCCAAAGAAGTAGAGACGATCTCCGTCTTTGTGGTTTTGGCACAGAAATTCGTATGCGCGCAGAACGTTGTGCTCTAGGCCTCGTCCGAACACCAACCCCATGATCAGCTTGGGTTTTGCCAATACGATCCGCGCAAATGGACGCGTGTCGAGCGTACCCACTCCCGGGTGGTAATAGACCAACTGATCTTCGGACCGCTCCAATGTTTTGTAGAGCCGAAGGATGTTGGATTCGTTGGTTTCAATTTCGTTTCCTGTGCCATCAAGGCACACGACTATTCTGCGTGACATGAGCAAATTCCTTTTTAAAATATAACCATAGGTTAGTCAGAAAGCGGAATAACTCAACTCATTTGTGCAAAACGCAAAGCTGTTGGGAAACGGCAGGAAGGTCGGGCGCAATCCACGCCCTGACCTGAGTTTAGTCGTCAGTCTTTAACTGAGGGTTTTCCAACCCATTCGGCTTGATAAAACTGCGCCCCCACCTTCGATCACCGACTTGCGTCGTTCACCTGATGTTACTAGCGGCATGGGCCAAAAAGCACGGGACATGCGGCGGCTGCCGTCCATAGTTTTGTTCGTGCGTGACTTTGATGACAGCAGTGGCATTGGCCAGAACATCTTTGACATGCGTTTGCTGCCGTCCATCACCTTCTTGCGGCGGTTCTGACCTGAAACTGTAGGGACGCCAAAAGCGGATGATATGTTGCCGGAAATTTCGATGCCGGGAAGGGTCATGAAATGAGGGTGGTCTTTGAGCACGCTTGGAGCGTGATCTGGTTCCCAAGCGATGGCGTGGTCTTGGTCTACCTCGCTGCCAAACGCGACGATTTGATCGGCACGTCGCGACAGGGCTTCGCGTACTATTTTGGCCGCGCCAAGGGGTTTGAATGTGGTTTTGACCACCAGCGCTGCGCCGCCTTTGGCAATCGCAGCGGCGTAGGGTGCGATGGCTGAGGAGTGTACGCCCGCGGCTTCAAGTGCGGCTTCTACGTTATCACCTGCGGTGATGACTGCCCGCGCACCCTTTGGAATCGCCTTGAATGTCAGCCAGTCATTGGCTTTTTTCGCATGCTGCGGATCCGAGAAAACCCGTGAAATAATTCTCATGATGTTTCTACTCCCTATGTGGTCGAACCGTTGAATTGTACTCTTTTTGCGGCTTTCTTGATCATCGGCAGGATCACTGCGATGGTCACAAGTAAGCTGAATAATTCGATTGCGAATACTGCATTATAGGGCGTTTGCGCCACGTTTCCAGTTTCGCCCTGCAAGCCGACAATGATATCACGGACAATGCCTGCTAATGCGACGCCGACACCTGCCGCGCAGGCTTGGGCGGCACCCCATGCGCCAAGTGCGAGGCCGATACGCTCTTTGGGCGCGGCACGCATGGCGGCCGTTAGGGTCGCGTGGCCAAAAAGGCCCGTGCCAAGACCGACAAGGAAAACGCCGATTAGGAAGGACGGAATGCCACCATCCATCGAGGCAAATATAATCAATGCAAAACCCGGAACGCCCACCGCCGCGCCAATCATGGCGAGGTTTGTTGGCTGTGTTGGACCGCTCAGCAAGCGCGATGCGAGGCCAAAGCCGATCAGCGTCCCCGTGGCAAACAGCGCGGTGAGTTTTGTGGTATCAGCGACCGACATACCCAACGCTTGGCCGCCATACGGCTCCAGCAAAACGTCCGCCATTCCAAAGCCAAAGGTGCCAAGCGCCACGACCACAAGCAATCGAATGATGCCATCGGTTTGCGCCAGTTGTGCCCAAGCTGCTTGGAATGTTTGGTGTTTCGTCACTTTCATCTGCGCCGCACGTTCGCGGCTGCGGGTTTCCTGTTTCCAGACCGCAATTAAGTTCAGCGTGACAGAGACAACAGCCGTGCCTTGGATCACTTGGATCAGACGACCAGGCGTATAGTTTTCCAAAAGCGCGCCGTAAATGAGCGCACTGACGACCATGCCCAAAAGCAGCATAACATACATCAGGCCAACGACTTTTGGCTGGTCGTCTTCTTTAACCAAGTCCGTCGCAAGTGCGAGGCCTACGGTTTGAACAATATGCACACCCGCACCTACGAGGAGGAACGCAAGCGCGGCAGCGCTAAGGCCAATCCAGCGTGGGGCGTCTGCGGCTTCTCCGAAGCCTGACAAAACCAGTAGGGCGAAGGGCATAATGGCAAAGCCGCCGAATTGGCACAGCGTGCCTTTCCAGATGTAGGGGATGCGGCGCAGGCCAAGCGCAGACTTATGCGTGTCAGATTTGTAACCGATCAATGCGCGAAACGGGGCGAAGACCAACGGCAACGCCAGCATGACAGCCACAAGCGTTGCGGGGACACCCATCTCGACGATCATCACGCGGTTCAACGTGCCAACCAGCATAACAAGCGCCATGCCAACTGTGACTTGGAACAGCGACAGGCGGATCAACCGCGACAGCGGGACCTCGGCCGTTGCAACATCTGCGAACGGCAAATATCTGGTCCCCAGTGAGGCCAGCTTTTGCGTCGCAAATTTCCGATAGTCGAACATGTTTGGTAACCTACGGCACAGTCAGATGTGCAGTAGCCTATGAAATCTTGGGAGAATTGAGCCCAAGCGCTATGGCTTAGGGCTCAATAATTGGTGTTTGTTTGGTGTCTAACCATCAACCAGAAAGGAAGCCTTCGTTTCGGGCGCCTGTAAGATCGCCTTCGTGCTGGTTCCATCTGGAAGAATGACTGTCACTTCCATGCCTTCTGATGTTGGCACAGTGTACGCAGCTTTCGCTGTGTCCAGTGAATCCGCATCAACGGTGGCCGCTGCCATTTTGTCACCTGTTCCCATCGGAACACCTTGCAAAAAGTCGCTAACCCATGAGGTATTTTTGACCACTTGCATGTGAACTGAGAAAGAACCGACTGCTACTGCGCCTAAAAAGAGCGGTACGCCGACAGTTGGAGATACAACCAACCACATTTTAGCATTGTTCATTGTATTTCCTTCCTATCCGAGCCACGGGGTCGCAACAGCGACAAGAACGTGTGCAATAAGCGCGATAACACCGAAAACGCGTGTGCCATCAATAAGATAGCTATGCACTTCTTCGGCTTCTTCGAGCGTTAAACCTGTTGGCCAGACTTTGTCTGCATCTGCCATTTTTGAGTCCTCCTTTTCAAATTAAGGAGAGTCTAGGTTTGAAGGTGAACATCGCGCAGCGACGTCCTTCGTAGAGCCTCCCCATGCGACAATATGTGTCAGTTAATATGTACATCGTCAATGTCAATTTTAGTTGACACTTTTTACGAAGTGTGAGTTTGCTAACTTTTCCGTTTATTATTAATGGCTTATTTTACCTCCTGAGCAAGGTTGGTGAAAAACAGATCTATTTTTTGCAACTTTTGTCTGCGAATTTGGTAGCTCTCGGGTGTGCAAACCTGCGCCTTGGGATTCGCAGCGGGATTTTCAGCGTCCTTTTGGTCTGCTTGCTCATAGATGCGCAGAAAGGTCGTGTTATTTCGTGAATTTGGGGTGGTTCCCGATCTTGCCACAGGGCTGCGCCTGTTGACACATTCCGCGACTCCCCCTATACGCGCGGCACAAGTGACGGTTGCCTGACACAGGCTTCTGTTTCTAGCCATAACTGGCGGTCATGATCCGAGTGTACTCTCCGATCCTCTGGTATTTAACCGCGGTCGTTCATCCACAAGTGTGCGAGCGGCCGTGTTCGCGGTGTTTGATCGACAGATCAAGCGCCATTTCGAGTTTGAAATAGGTATAACGGGAGTATCCGAATGCCAACAATCCAACAGCTGATCCGCAAGCCGCGCCAGCCGAAAGTTAAACGCTCCAAGTCGCTGCACTTGCAGTCTTGTCCGCAAAAACGTGGTGTATGTACACGCGTTTACACAACAACACCAAAGAAGCCGAACTCGGCTATGCGTAAGGTTGCCAAAGTGCGCCTGACAAATGGTTTTGAAGTCATCTCTTACATCCCAGGTGAAAGCCACAACCTTCAAGAGCACTCTGTTGTTCTGATCCGTGGCGGCCGTGTAAAAGACCTTCCGGGTGTCCGTTACCACATCCTGCGCGGTGTGTTGGATACCCAAGGTGTTAAAGATCGTAAACAACGCCGTTCGAAATACGGCGCGAAAAAGCCGAAGTAAGGATTTACTGATATGTCTAGACGCCATCGCGCCGAAAAACGTGAAATTCTGCCAGACGCAAAATTCCACGATCACATTCTGTCCAAGTTCATGAACAACCTCATGCTGGACGGCAAGAAATCCGTTGCTGAAACGATTGTCTACGGCGCGCTTGACCGCGTTGAAGAGAAAACCAAGCGTGCGCCAGTGGAAGTGTTCCACGAAGCACTGGAAAACATCCAACCTGCCGTCGAAGTTCGCTCGCGTCGTGTTGGTGGTGCCACATACCAGGTGCCAGTTGAGGTTCGCCCAGAGCGCCGTCAGGCTCTCGCGATCCGTTGGTTGATCAAAGCGGCACGCGCTCGCAACGAAAACACCATGGAAGAGCGTCTCGCATCCGAGTTGATGGATGCCGTGAACTCCCGTGGGTCCGCCGTTAAGAAACGCGAAGATACACACAAGATGGCCGAGGCTAACAAAGCCTTCAGCCACTATCGCTGGTAAGAGGAATACTGTCAGATGGCACGTGAATATCCACTCGAACTGTACCGTAACTTTGGCATCATTGCGCACATTGATGCGGGCAAAACAACCTGTTCAGAACGTATTCTGTACTACACAGGTAAAGAGCATAACATCGGCGAGGTGCATGATGGCGCCGCAACGATGGACCACATGGAGCAAGAGCAAGAGCGCGGGATTACGATCACGTCTGCGGCGACGACCACTTTCTGGGAACGTACCGAAGATGGCGCAACTGCTGACAGCCCGAAGCACCGTTTTAACATCATCGACACACCAGGCCACGTTGACTTCACAATCGAAGTAGAACGGTCTTTGGCGGTTCTTGATGGCGCGGTTTGTGTTCTGGACGCCAATGCTGGTGTTGAGCCACAAACAGAAACAGTGTGGCGTCAAGCTGACCGCTACAAAGTTCCACGTATGGTTTTTGTCAACAAAATGGACAAAATCGGCGCTGACTTCACCAAATGTGTAGACATGGTCGAAGAACGCACTGGTGCGATCGCTGTTCCTATCGCATTCCCAATTGGTGCCGAAACAGAGCTGGAAGGCTTGGTTGACTTGGTAACAATGGAAGAATGGTTGTGGCAGGGTGAAGACCTTGGCGCGTCTTGGACCAAAGCACCTATTCGCGAAAGCCTACAAGCTGAAGCGGACAAATGGCGCTCCAAGTTGGTAGAAAACGCTGTTGAACAAGACGACGATGCGATGATGGAATACTTGGAAGGCAACGAGCCTGACGTTCCAACACTGCGCAAACTGATCCGTAAGGGTTGTTTGTCTATTTCGTTCGTTCCTGTGCTTGGCGGCTCTGCGTTCAAAAACAAAGGCGTTCAGCCGCTGTTGAACGCGGTTGTTGATTACCTGCCGTCTCCGCTGGATGTGGTCGATTACATGGGCTTTAAGCCTGGTGACGAAACAGAAACACGTAACATTGCACGTCGTGCAGATGACGACATGGCGTTTTCTGGCCTTGCGTTCAAAATCTGGAATGACCCGTTTGTGGGCTCTTTGACATTTACACGGATTTATTCCGGTAAATTGGAAAAGGGTGACACGTTCTTGAACTCTACTAAGGGTAAAAAAGAGCGCGTTGGCCGGATGATGATCATGCACTCCAACGATCGTGATGAAATTGCAGAAGCATTCTCTGGCGATATTATCGCTTTGGGTGGTCTGAAAGACACGACAACGGGTGACACACTGTGTGCCGTTAACGAACCGGTTGTTCTTGAAACAATGACATTCCCTGATCCTGTGATCGAGATTGCTGTTGAGCCAAAAACAAAGGCTGACCAAGAAAAAATGGGCATCGCACTCCAGCGTTTGTCTGCAGAAGATCCATCCTTCCGTGTGGAAACTGATCTGGAATCAGGTCAGACCATCATGAAGGGCATGGGCGAATTGCACTTGGACATCCTTGTGGACCGTATGCGTCGTGAATTCAAAGTTGAAGCGAACATTGGTGCGCCTCAGGTTGCTTACCGTGAAACGATCTCGCATGAAGCCGAGATCACTTACACGCACAAAAAGCAATCTGGTGGGTCTGGTCAGTACGCTGAAGTTAAGATGCTGATCATCCCAACCGAACCGGGCGAAGGTTTCTCGTTCGAGTCCAAAGTTGTTGGTGGTAACGTTCCTAAGGAATATATTCCTGGCGTTCAAAAAGGTATCGAGTCCGTGATGGACAGCGGTCCTTTGGCTGGCTTCCCTGTGATCGACTTCAAAGTTGAATTGCTCGACGGTAAATACCACGATGTTGACTCCAGCGTCATGGCATTTGAAATCGCTGGCCGCATGGGTATGCGCGAAGGCATGAAAAAAGCTGGCGCGAAAATGCTCGAGCCGATCATGCAAGTCGAAGTTGTAACACCTGACGAATACACAGGTGGTATCATTGGTGATCTGACGTCCCGTCGCGGGATGGTTCAGGGCCAAGATACACGCGGGAACGCGATTGCAATCGACGCACGTGTGCCACTGGCAAACATGTTCGGTTACATCAACACATTGCGGTCCATGTCTTCTGGTCGTGCGAACTTCACCATGCAGTTCTCTCACTATGAAGCAGTTCCATCGAACATTTCGGACGAAATCCAAGCGAAATTTGCATAACCGGTGCGGCGGGGAAAACCCCGCCCTACCATAACCCGTAGGGCGCGGATCACCGTGCCACCCCGAACGAAAATAAAGGAGCCTTAAGATGGCAAAAGAGAAGTTTGAACGCACGAAGCCGCATTGTAACATCGGTACGATCGGCCACGTTGACCACGGTAAGACGACACTGACAGCTGCGATTACGAAGCAGTTTTCTGACACGTTTAAAGCCTATGACGAGATTGAC
>CALLAV010000043.1 GCA_938001995.1 uncultured Amylibacter sp.
AGGCATGGTCGAAGGCCTGTTTTCCTCTGTCGCTAACAAATACGACGTGATGAACGACGCCATGTCCATGGGCATCCACCGCATCTGGAAAGACGCGATGATGGATTGGCTCGCCCCGCGCGGCGCACTCAAACTGCTCGACGTGGCAGGCGGGACAGGCGATGTGGCGTTCCGTTTCCTCAAGCGCGCTCCACAATCCCACGCCACCGTGTTCGACATGACACAAGGAATGCTCGACGCAGGGCGCACCCGCGCCGAAGCCGAAGACATGGCCGGCAGCCTCGATTGGGTCTGCGGCGACGCAATGGCCTTGCCGTTCGAAGACAACTCCTTTGACGTTTACACCATCTCCTTTGGCATCCGAAACGTCACTCGCCCCCAAGAAGCGCTGAACGAAGCCTACCGTGTACTGCGCCCGGGTGGCCGCCTCATGGTTCTTGAATTCTCGCAAATCCCGAATCCTGCAATGCAATGGGCTTACGATCAATATTCCTTCAACGTGATCCCAAAAATGGGCCAAGTCATTGCGAACGACGCCGACAGCTACCGCTACCTCGTGGAATCCATTCGCCAGTTCCCAGACCAAGACACGTTCCTGCAAATGATCAAAGACGCAGGCTTCGAAAACGCCAAATACCGCAACATGACCATGGGCATTGCCGCATTGCATTCTGGCTGGAAAATCTAAATGCGCGGTCCGCACAATATCTGGCGTCTGATCCGCACGGGCGCCACGTTTGAACGCACGGGCGCGATGAAACTCGCACTTGAAGCGTTGGATGCGCCCGCACCCGTGCGCATCGCCGCTCGCGTTCTTGGCTGGCCGTTCAAATGGCTCGGCCTTAAGGGCGATGTTACACAGCCTCCTATGTTGCGCGCGATCACGGCGCTCGGCCCTGCCTACATCAAATTCGGACAGCTGATGTCCACACGTCCCGATGTGGTTGGCACCGAAATGGCAAATGAACTGCGCGTTCTCCAAGACGCCGTTCCGCCGTTTTCCATGAAAATCGCCCGCGCAGAAATCGAAAACGCCCTTGGCGCACCCGTCGATGAAATATTCTCCGATTTCTCCGAACCCGTCGCCGCTGCCTCCATCGCCCAGGTCCACCGTGCCCACCTGCGCGACACAGGCCAAGAGGTCGCGGTCAAAGTCCTACGTCCAGGGATTGAACGTGCTTTCGCCAAAGACACCGACGCGTTTTATTTCGCCGCGCAGATGATCGAACTCCTCTCATCCTCAGCCCGCCGCCTACGCCCGACCGAAGTCATCCAACACTTCGCCGACACCGTAAAAGGCGAGCTGGACTTGCGCATGGAAGCCTCCGCCGCCGACCAGTTTTACACCAACACCAAAAACGATGACGGTTTTTCCGTGCCCCGCGTGGTCTGGCAACACTCCGCTCGCTCTGTGATGACACTCGAATGGGCCAACGGCACCAACCTTGGCGACGTCGAAGCGCTGCGCAACGCAGGTCACAATCTGCCCGAACTTGGCGCAAGCATCGTACAATTCTTCCTCGGCCATGCCCTGCGCGACGGATATTTCCACGCTGATATGCACCAAGGCAATTTGAAGGTTGCGCCAAACGGCGACCTCATTGCGCTCGATTTCGGGATCATGGGCCAGATCGACGAATATACTCGGCGCGTCTATGCGGAAATCCTGATCGGCTTTATCCGCAAAGATTATCGCCGCGTCGCCGAAGTGCATTTTGAGGCAGGCTACGTTCCATCCGACCAAGACGTAGAGGCCTTTGCACTCGCACTCCGTTCAGTCGGCGAACCCATATTCGGCCAAGACGCCACCAAGATTTCAATGGCCCGCCTGCTGGCGCATCTGTTCGACGTGACCGAACGCTTTGGCATGGAAACCCGCACCGAACTGATCCTGCTGCAACGCACGATGGTTGTGGTCGAAGGCGTTGGTCGCTCCCTCGACCCGACACTGAACATTTGGGAAGTCGCCAAGCCGGTTGTCGAAAAATACATCACCGACAACCTCGGCCCCAAAGCGATCATGCGCGACCTGACACGCACAGTAAAAACTTTGTCTCGGTTCGGTCCGCAACTGCCCCAACTCGTTGAAAACGCCCTTTTGCGCACCGCCGCGCCGATCGAAGAACCCAAACGCCCCTCCAAATGGCGCGGTGTGGCGTGGTTCGTTTTGGGTGGCGCAGCGGTCGGTGCAGCAATGACTTTCCTCGGATGATCCGCAAAGCGATCAGCATCGTCTTCTTCGCCTGCGCCACCTTCTTCGGCTTTGCTTATTATGATCGGTATCACAAATGGCGCGACTGTTTTAACGATCAAGGTCGCTGCTTCGATCCAGAAACGGCGTCGGTGTACATTGAAGGCGCGGGCATGGTTTGGGGAATGATGTTTGTTGTTACGTTTATTCCCGCGATGGTGTTGTGGTTCAAACGCCCAAAAAGCCAAGACACTTCAGCCTAGAAGCTTCATATATGACGCTTCAAACAAGACGCTCTTTTAGACGCTTCATATTTGCAGGGTCTTAATTAACCACCTGTTAAGGTTTCAAAAACGCTCAGAACCGATCTTGTGGTCCTCGCAAAACGCAATCAAACGCGCCAAATCGGCTCGCCGCCAATCCCGTTTATGACCCGTAGCATTGTCCAATTGAGTTGTTGCCATCACCGTGATGAACAACCGCCAGACCGCCCCAAACAGGTAATCCGCACGACACTGATCCAGCGTGTAATCCGTAACACGAAGCGCCCCGTGATAGCGCGCGATCATCGCATCCTCGCACCCGCGCCGCACATCAGGTTGCACCGAACTGATCATGAAAAACGCCAGATCATGCGCACCAAGCCCGCGCCCCATGAACTGCCAATCTAGCAGCACAGCATCGTCCCCAAACAGGACATTATCCACCTGCGCATCGCGGTGCACCACTGTCTGTGGCCCAGTCATCATCCGCGTGAAAATCCCAAGTGGATCGCCAGCCAACCAATCACCGAGGGCGACAAGACGTTCGGACAAGACAAAATCTGGCAACAGGTTCGAAACCTTCGAAGGATACTCCGCCCACATCTGTGCGAAATCGAACTCGCCCAATAACGCCAACGCGGGCAAATCTTGTGCTGCATCCGTCTCCCAAAACGCGCCGTGAACCTGCGCTAATGCATTTGCGACTTGCATCGCCTCAGCCGCATTACATCCTGTCAAAAACGGAACGGACCGCCGCGCACCTATGTCCTCGATCAACAGTACGCTTGCGCCGCTCTTTTCGTCAAATGCTCCGAAATAGCGCGTGGGCACGGGCAACTCCCGCCCCGCACTCATTTGATAAAACTGCACTTCCCGTGCATTTGCTGCAGCGAAGGCCATGCGCAAATCCGCATGTTCAGGCGCCAGTTTCACCACCATAGACCCATCTTCTAGGGTCACCCGAAACAGCCCACCCCCAGTGAACCCTTCGTCCACACCAATCCGCGTCATGTTACAAACGGAAACCGCGCGGCCCAGCACTTGGCTCAACCACGCGGATGAAATCTCGGTCTCTGATCTGGGGAAATCTACCACAAGGACGGCGTAGCCTTTCGATACCACTCAACAATCTTCGCCCGTTCCTTTGGTTCGATAAACGTGCGATTCCCCGGTGGCATAGCGTGCGTGATCCCTGCCTGCAAATAGATATCGCGCGCCGCCAAAGCGATCCGCGCCTCTGTATCGAGCTTCACCCCTTTGGGTGCCCACAACACGCCTTCATAAAACGGCTCATCTGCGTGACACATGGAACAGCGCCCCATCACAATGTCATGCACCTCGCCAAACCCCTCCGCACTCGCAAACCGTTCTGCCGTTGGCGTCATCGCAACCGCGTCGACCTCTGGATCACGGCCCAGCGTGCTGACCCACATGATCAAAACAAAAATCAACGCCGTCGCGCCCCACGTCCAATGTGGATTGCCTGAGCGCGCGTGGATGGAGTTGAAATAGTGCCGAATGGTCACCCCCATCAGAAAGATCAGACTGGCAATCACCCAGTTGTATTCTACTGCAAAGGCCAGCGGATAATGATTGCTCAGCATCAGGAAAATCACAGGCAACGTCAGATAGTTGTTATGGGTCGAGCGCTGCTTTGCAATCTTGCCGTACTTCGGATCAGGTTTCCGCCCTGCCTTTAAGTCCGCCACCACAATCCGTTGGTTCGGCATGATGATAAAGAACACGTTCCCCGACATTATAGTCGCCGTAATCGCGCCCAGATGCAGCATAGTCGCCCGTCCCGAAAACACCTGCGTGTAGGCGTAGGCCAGTACCACCAGCAGAACATAAAGCGCGATCATCAGCCGAGTATTGTCATCGCCAAACCGCGACTTGCACAGCAGATCGTAAATCACCCATACAGCGGCCAAAGACCCGATCGAAATCAATATACCCTGCCACGCCGCCAGATCGGCAACCTGTGGGTCAATCAAAAACATGTCCGCACCAAGGTAGTAAACCACGACCATCATCGCGAACCCGCTTAGCCAAGTGGCGTAGCTCTCCCATTTGAACCAAGTCAGATGTTCGGGCATAGCGTCAGGGGCCACCAAATATTTCTGGATGTGGTAAAACCCACCCCCATGCACCTGCCATTCTTCGCCATCCGCAGGGCCTTCGATGTTGCGGTTCAGTCCCAAATCGAGCGCGATGAAATAAAACGACGACCCGATCCACGCAATCGCCGTGATCACATGCACCCAGCGGATCGCGAAATACAACCAATCGCTGATGACAGCCAATTCAAACATGACGGAATCTCCCTTTCATGCAAAGTCGCCCAATCCCGCTTTCCTGTAAATCACAATAATGATGCAGCACTTTCAAAAATGCCCGAATAATGCAATGAATCCCTATGCCTTACGTCACCACACTCAAAATCTTTCGCCGCGTCTATGAACTCGGCAACATGTCTGCCGCCGCTCGTGATCAACGGGTGTCCCCCGCCGTCGCCTCCTCGCGCATGGCGGAATTGGAAAATCACCTCGGTGTGCGGCTCTTTAACCGCACAACACGTTCGCTTGCCCCCACCGAGCACGGGCGGTTGTTCTATGAAGGTTCTGGCAAAATCTTGGATGCCATCGAACAGGCGGAATCCGCCATCGCCGATCACGCCAAATCGCCGCGCGGCTCGATCTATGTGGCAGCGCCTCTTGGTATCGGTCGCCGCCTGATCGCCCCCGCCGTGCCTGATTTCAAAACGACCTACCCCAACACCGATGTTCGCCTGCGCATGTCGGATCGCAAAATCGACCTCACGGCCGAAGGGCTCGACATCATGTTTTTCCTCGGCACCCCCGCTGACAGCACCCACCGCGTGCGCACCATCGCCGAATGCCCGCGCATCCTCTGTGCTGCTCCGCACTATATCGCCGCGCATGGAATGCCGCAAAACGGTGCAGACCTGATCGCCGACAAGCACGCCTGCCTGTTGCTCCGCTATCCGGGCGTCACCGAATTTCAATGGTCCCTACAAACCGCAGGCCGCCCAAAGTCTTACCCAGTTTCGGGGCCGTTTGAATCCGATGATGGCGATGTATTGACCGAGTGGGCGCTTGCAGGGCACGGCATCATAAACAAACCAATGTTTGAAATCGCCAGCCACCTTGCGGACGGGACTTTGGTCGAAGTGGCTTCGCAAACACCGCCAACTCCTGTTTTCCTCGGCTGTTTGTATCCCCACAAAAAACACCAAGACCCCAAAATCAGGCTGTTCATCGATCACATGGTGGCAAGCTGTAAGGCAGGGCTTTCTGGAAAGTGACACCAACCGTGTCGTCACACCTTAGGAAGTATGTCCGCAAATGACGCTTTGTTCGTTTTAATTTCTGGCTCAAAGTAGGATTTAACAATGGTCCGTGACGCACGCACGGCGTGAGCAGGGGCATTTCCAAATCGGTCCGCAAGGCTCACTTCCACATATTCAAGCATGGCACACAAGCTGTCTAACTCTGCGCGGTCTTCGATACTCAATGGGTAATTGAGCTTTGTCGCCGGTTTTTTGCGAGGCATACTTAAACCCTATTTCTAGGGTTCTCGCGCAGCCGACATTTCCGTCGCCCATCCTGCTTTACCCAAATGAATTTGCAGCCGATGCTCTTGCTGTGTGAAAAACTATATGCCAAAGAAAACCGCAATCAATCGATTGAAGAGATGTAATTAATGGAAAAATTCGATATATATCGATTGGATGGCCACGCCCTAAGAGTTTTTCTAAAGGTTCTTGAAACCAAATCTGTGACCAAAACAGCCGCCTATTTCTCGTTAAACCAATCTACCATCAGCCATACGCTAGAAAAAATCCGACTGAGCGTAGGGCAAAACCTGTTCGAAAAAGTAGGGCGTGGTATTGTACCGACCCAGGCGGCACACGAACTTGCACCGATCGCGAAACAAGTGCTGATGCACCTTGAATCTATGCCGTTGTTTAACGCGTTCGATCCAAAGACGGACACGCGCGACATTTCAATCGCGGCCAATGTCACCGAACTTTTACCCAAGATCAAAGCGATCCAAACCCGTCTTCAGGCAGAGCTACCAGACCGTTACATTCGGTTTCTGGAACTTGGATCACGCGACAACCTTGAACCCATGCTCGACAGTGGTCAGGCCGACGTGGCGCTATCCATTCGGTTTGACGGCATATCTTCTATGCTTGACAGCAAAAGCGTCATTTTTGACGACGTGCGCGTGTTTTATGACCCTAAGCAACGGGGCCCAGTTGAAACGCTTGACGATTATTTTAACGCGGAACATGCCGTGCTCGATTTTGGCGGAACGCGAAAAAGCATTGTGGCGAAAAAGCTGGAAGAGACAGGCCGCACCCGCAAAATTGCCCTTGGTGCGCCAAATGTTTATGCATTAGCATCCTTGCTGCGCGGCACCAAAATGGTTGCGACTTTGCAGCACAGCTTGTCGGCCGCGTCGTTCAAAGGGCTCGCCAGTACACCTGCCCCATTTCCCGCCAAACAAGTTGTGTTCGATCTGATTTGGCACCGCCGCCATGCCCACGCCCCGCGCAATATCTGGCTGCGGGATTTGATCATCGAAGAGCTCGGTAAATCCTAACTGCCGCGATATGTGGAATACCCAAAAGGAGAGAGCAAAAGTGGCACATGATAATGTGCTTCCGGATCATTCATGCCGAACCGTATTGGGATCTCATCAAGGAACATAACATCCCCCTGTGTATCCCCATTGCTTTTCAAATAGTCACCAGTGGAAAACACCAGCTCATAGTTCCCTGTCTTGAATTTTTCAGCGGGCAAAATCGGAGCATCCGTGCGTCCGTCTGAATTGGTCACTGTCTCAGCAATCTTGTTGTGCGAATTTCCAGAGATACGATACAATACGATCTTAATCCCCTCCGCTGGAACGCCCCGCGCTGTGTCCAGAACATGTGTCGATAACCAACCAGCCATTTCAAATCCTCCACCATTTAGGGCAATCTACCCCACGTGATCCCCAATCAAAACAGGGACTTCAATCAACACTTTCAAAGATTTTTTGATAATATCCCATGAAACTATCGTATATCGAATAAATAACGCGCAAAGAGACTCTATTATGAACCGCTATCCACGCAACATGCAGGGCTATGGCCCTAATCCTCCGCATGCGAACTGGCCCAATCAGGCCAAAATCGCCGTGCAATTCGTGGTGAACTACGAAGAAGGTGGCGAAAATTGCGTCCTTCACGGTGATGGGCAATCCGAAGCGTTCTTGTCTGAAGTCGTCGGCGCACAGCCTTGGCCAAACCAGCGTCACTGGAACATGGAAAGCATGTACGAATATGGCGCGCGCGCCGGGTTCTGGCGCGTCCATCGCTTGTTCACCGAACACGAAGTTCCTGTCACGGTCTACGGTGTCGCCACGGCCCTCGAACGCTCTCCGCATCAAGTGGCAGCGATGCAATCTGCCGATTGGGAGATCGCGTCCCACGGATTAAAATGGATTGAATACAAAGACTTTAATAAAGAAGACGAAGCAGCTCACATGGCAGAGGCCATCCGCATCCACACCGAGGTCACCGGCGAACGTCCCCGCGGTTGGTACACAGGCCGTTGCTCTGCGAACACTGTCGATATCGTGTCCGAAGAAGGCGGTTTCGCTTATTGCTCAGACACCTACGATGATGATCTCCCGTACTGGCGCAATCACGCAGGCCGCGACCAATTGATCATCCCCTACACACTCGATGCAAACGACATGCGCTTTGCCTCACCCCAAGGGTTCAACTCTGGCGACCAATTCTTTGCCTACCTGTGCGACAGCTTTGATGCGCTTTACCGCGAAGGCGTTGAAGGCACGCCCAAGATGATGACCATCGGCCTCCATTGCCGCCTCATTGGTCGCCCAGGCCGCATCGAATCTCTTCGCAAATTCATCGAATATGCCAAAGCGCGGGCAAACGTCTGGTTTGCACGCCGCATCGACATTGCCGAACACTGGATCGAAAACCACCCACCCATGACCCAAGACATTGTCCCATCCGAACTCGAGCTCGACGCTTTCGTGCAAAACTACGGCGGCATTTTCGAACACTCCCCTTGGATCGCCGAAGGGGCGCACGCGCTCGAACTCGGCCCAGCGCACGACACAGCCATTGGCCTGCACTCCGCACTGTGTCGCATCTTCCGCGCAG
>CALLAV010000044.1 GCA_938001995.1 uncultured Amylibacter sp.
CGAATTGGGGCGTAAACGCAAAATTGACCAGTCGAGCTGTAACAAGGATTTCTCTTGTGTGAACGGGTTCTGCCCCAGCTTTGTAACGGTTGAAGGGGGCACGCCGAAAAAACAAGAAGCCAGCGGAATGACGCTCCCTGATCTGCCAGAACCGTCGGTCCCAGGTATCAACGGGACCTATAACATGGTCATCACAGGCGTCGGCGGCACAGGCGTTGTGACGGTGGGCGCGGTGCTCGCAATGGCGGCCCATGTTGAAGGTAAGGGCGCTGGCATGATGGAAATGGCGGGGCTGGCGCAAAAAGGCGGCGCGGTTCATATCCATTGTCGGTTTGCAAACGCGCCAGAAGACATTAGCGCTGTGCGCGTCGCCGTTGGCGAAGCGGACAGTGTCATTGGTGGCGATTTGGTCGTGACGGCTGGCGCAAAAACGCTCGGCTTGATGTCGCGGGATCGCACCAAAGTTGTGTGCAACAGCCATGAAATTATCACGGGCGAATTCACCAAGAACACTGAATTTGCGCTGCCAAGCGATCGGATGCAATTGTCGCTCACTGGTCGTTTGGGCGAAGACGCTGTTGCGTTCCTGAACGCGACAGAATTGGCAAGGGTGCATCTGGGGGACAGCATTTACGCGAATATGTTGATCGTTGGCTCTGCGTGGCAAAACGGTCTGATCCCGCTCAGCCGTGAAAGCATTTTACACGCCATTGCGTTGAATGGTGCGGGCGTAGAAGGCAACAAACGCGCGTTTGAAGTGGGCCGTTGGGCAGTCATGCATCCCGAAGATGCGGCGCGGTCATTGCGTTCTAATGTGGTTGAATTGCCCAAATCCCTCGACGAAATAATTGGTTTTCGTGCGGACGAGCTGGTGGCCTATCAAAACGATAAACTGGCCGCGAAATATCGCGCGTTTGTGGAGCAGGTCGAAGACGTGTCCCTGCGTGAAGCGGTGGCAAAATCGTATCATAAGCTATTGGCATATAAGGATGAATACGAAGTGGCGCGTTTGCACGCGGCCAATGTAGAACAGATGGTTGCAGAGAATTTTGACAACGTCAAAGCGCTGCGCTTTCACCTCGCGCCGCCGATCCTGCCGGGCAAAACGGCAGATGGTCGCCCGAAGAAACGCAAGTTTGGGCCGTGGGTTCTGACCCTGTTCAAACTGCTGCGCAAAGGCAAGGCACTGCGGGGCACACCGCTTGATCTGTTTGGTTACACCGCTGAACGCCGTATGGAACGCGCATTGATCAAAGAATATGAAGCTGATGTGAAAGAAGTGCTGCCTTTGGCGACGCCTGCGACACAAGATCTGGTTCTTGCGCTGCTGGAGCTGCCTATGCAAATCCGCGGCTTTGGCCCTGTGAAGCAGCAAAATGCGGCCACGGTTGCGAAACGGCGCGAAGAGTTGTTGGCCGCCATTCGTGCTGGCGGTGCAGTTCAGTCCGCTGCAGCCGAATAATCAGACCCCAAGACCTGCCCGCATTGCAAATTTGCGGGCAGTTACGGACCCGTGCAAAAATTGCAGGCCTTTCAAGCGCAAAGCCCGCAGGTTTGGACCAGAGCCAAGGGACGCACGGTTCAACAAATCCACCCCTTGCAAACGAATAGACACATCTGCTTTCCGCGCCATTTCATAGGCCTTTAGCATCGATTCAGATCCGAGCGGATGATCCAGTGACAGATCGAGAAGTGTTTGAATATCCGCCAGCGACATGTTCAAACCCTGCGCACCAATCGGTGGCATTACATGGGCCGCTTCGGCGATCAGCGCCGTGCGTTCCGCTGTCAAACGGTCCGCTTTTTGAGAGATAATCGGCCAAGCTGCGCGCTTGCTGGTCAATGTTAATGGGCCAAGGACATTACAGCTCCGCGCGCTTGCTTCTGTTGCAAATTCCACATCAGAAAGCGCCATTAATCGTGCGGCCTCTGACCCTGTTTCCATCCAGACAATCGCCGATTGGGGTGTACCTTCGTGATCGGGCAGCGGGACAAGCGTGAACGGCCCCCCTGTGCGGTGGATCTCGGTTGAAACATTTTCGTGCGGAATTGGATGGGACACGGTAAACACCATGCCTTTTTGCCCATAGCGCCAGGTTTGTGCGCCAATCCCAGCCATATCGCGGATCGGTGAATTGCGACCATCCGCAGCGATAATCAAGTCAGCGCCAATGGCTGTTCCGTCGCTGAGCGTTACCAAAGCCTGCGCATTTCGGGTCAGAACGCGCTTGGTTCCGACACCTGCGCGAAAGCTGGCGTTGGTGAGCGTTTCAATCTGTGCCATCAATTCGCGCCGCAGCAGCCAGTTTGGAAAATTCCATCCAAACGGCAGGTCGGATACATCGCTGGCATCAAAATCAGCGACATAGCGGATTTCGTTCTCTACGCCGCCCGCATCGGCAAGGCGCATGATTTGCAACGCTTCAGCGTGCGCATCAAGACGTGGCCAGATGCCCGCAGCCTCTAGCGTGGTTCGAGCAGGTTGCAAAAATGCAGTGCTGCGGCGATCAGCAAGTGGGTCGGCGTTGTTTGTGACCGGCGGCGTTGGGTCCACGCAGAGGACAGAAAATCCCTTGGCGGCAAACGCACAGGTCGCAATCAACCCTGCAAGGCCGCCACCGCTGATGAAAATGTCGAAGTGTTCCCGTTCCATACATCAGAGGTAGGGGGCTTTC
>CALLAV010000045.1 GCA_938001995.1 uncultured Amylibacter sp.
GATGTGGGTATCGCGGAACAACACGCAGTTACGTTTTCTGCTGGATTGGCGGCTGGGGGCATCAAACCGTTCTGCACGCTTTATTCTACATTTCTGCAACGCGGCTATGACCAAGTGGTCCATGATGTCGCCATCCAACGCCTGCCAGTCCGGTTTGCCATCGATCGCGCTGGCCTAGTCGGTGCTGACGGAGCCACCCACGCAGGTAGCTTTGACATCGGATACCTTTCAAACCTGCCAGGCTTTGTCGTGATGGCCGCCGCGGATGAGGCAGAGCTCGTTCACATGGTTGCCACCGCTGTCGCCATCGACGACCGTCCGAGCGCGTTCCGTTTTCCAAGGGGCGAGGGCGTGGGCATCGACCTACCAGAACACGGCGTCCCAATCGAAATCGGCAAAGGTCGCATGATCCAAGAAGGATCGCGCGTTGCGCTTCTGTCGTTCGGGACACGTCTGCAAGAATGCGAAAAGGCGGCTGAATTGCTGGCCCGCAAAGGTATCAAGCCCACCATCGCAGATGCGCGTTTTGCTAAACCGCTCGATGAAGCGCTGATCATGGATCTGGTCAAAAACCACGAAGCGCTAATCACGATTGAGGAAGGCGCCGTGGGCGGCTTCGGCTCGCACGTTATGCAAATCCTGTCGGATCAAGGCGTGTTTGATAAGGGTCTGAAATTCCGCTCGATGGTGCTGCCCGACACGTTTATCGATCAAAACAGCCCTAAGGCTATGTACGACGTTGCAGGCATGAACGCCCCGCAGATCGAGGCCAAAGTGCTCGATGTGCTTGGTATTTCACAGATTGGTCAAGCGACCGCTTAGATCACTTTTCCAGCTTGTCCAATCGGACGCTAATCTCGTCCAGCTTCTGCATAACGGATTCACGATAGCCCGATGTGGCCTCTTCGCTTTCGGCGTTATGGGCGTCTTGCATCGAATTCACGATCAAACCCACCAGCAGGTTTACAACTGCAAATGTGGTGACGATGATGAAGGGCACAAAGAACATCCACGCATAGGTGAACTGCTCCATCACGGGCCGCACGATCCCCATAGACCAGCTTTCCAGCGTCATGATCTGGAACAAGGAATAGGCAGATCGCCCGATTGTCCCGAACCACTCTGGGAAGGCTTCGCCAAACAGTTTTGTTGCCATCACTGCGCCAATGTAAAAGATGATCGTCATCAGCAAAAACACAGACGCCATGCCAGGCAGGGCGGACACGAAACCCTCGACCACACGGCGCAGGCGCGGTGCGAAAGAGATAACCCGAAGCACCCGCAAAATCCGCAGGGCGCGCAGCACTGACAATCCACCCCCGCTCGGCGCGAAGGATACAGCCACCACGAGGAAATCGAAAATGTTCCAAGGCTTTAGGAAAAACCTCCAGCCATAAGCCACCAGTTTGACCGTCAACTCGGCTACGAAAATCCACAAACAAACGGCGTCGATTGCAGACAACAATCCGCCCATGCTCGCCTCTAGCGTTTTGGAGGTTTCGAGCCCCAACACAATGGCGTTGATGACGATCACAACGAGGATTGCGTTGCGCACAAGGTCTTGTTCAACCCATGTTTTTAGACGTGCCTGAATGCCCGTTTCGGGCGCTGTGTTTTGCGGAGTTTCCATAACGCCTATATAGGTTGCGCAGCGCAGTGCTGCTAGATTTATTTACGTGTAAATTGCGCGACCAATTCGCAGTGGCTCGACCATAAAAACTGATCTACGGTTTGGACCCAATCAAGCGTAAAGCCGCCATCCACCAAGATCCGCGCATCCCGCGCGAAAGTGGCAGGGTAGCAGGACACAAATGCGATTTTGTTAACGCTGCTGGACGCCAGTTGCTCCGCCTGCGCCCTTGCGCCTGCGCGTGGTGGGTCAATGACGACCGCATCAAACGGCTTCAGTTCATCCTCTAGCAGGGGGTTGCGGAAAAGATCGCGTGTTATTGTATCCACTTTCTTCAGCCCAACCGCCGCACGCCACCCTTTATCGAGCGCTGCCAGCATCGCCCTATCTGATTCAAACGCCACCATCTCTGCGGTTTTTGCCAAGGGCAGCGTGAAGGTTCCACAACCAGAAAACAGATCCGCCACCTGTTTGGCGCTTCCGATTATGTCTTGCACGGTTTGCACCAGTGCCGCTTCACCGTCTTGGGTCGCTTGCAGGAACGATCCGTTTGGCGGCGTCACAAGGGCTGCGCCAAACTGTTGCTGTGCCGGCATGCGTTCCAAGATGACTTCACCATTCCAGAAGACGCGCGAAAATCCGTGATCGTGAGTGATCTTCACGACCTGCGATTGCAGATCATTTTCTAACGGCAGCGCATCATTGACACTGATATCCAAACCGCCAAGGCTCGTTGTCACGGCAATTCGAACTTCGCTTTTGCGCGACGCCCCCAATTTAACAAGCGCCTTTAAGCCATCAAAACCCGCACTGATATCAGGATGGAGCAACGTACAGCTGTTGATCGGCACGACCTGTGAAGTACCCCTAGCATGGAACCCCAGAAACGCGCCGTTCTTTGTGCGCTTTCCCGTAAACACCGCCCGTCGCCGTGACTGGGGTGGCGATGTTATGGTCGCGCGTAACTCTGTGCTCAGCCCTTGTTTAGCAAGCGCATCGCCAACCAGATCCCGCTTCCAATCTGCTAGAAATGCACCGTCGATGTGCTGTGTCAAACACCCGCCGCAGGTTTTGAAATGCGAGCAGGGCGCTTTCACGCGCAAAGGTACGGGTTCCAAAATGCGCGGCTTGGGGATGCGATCCTCGACGATCTCACCCTCAACCAATTCGCCCGGAACCGTATAGGGCACAAACACTTCTGCCCCGTCCAGAATGCCGATTCCATCACACTTAGCGCCAAGTTTTTCAATACGAAGTTCAGTCATAAAAACACCATGAATGCCGACACGGCGAGCATGCCCGCCATCACTGCTCGAAACGTGAACCAGCGTTTCTCATTGTTCAAGAGCGCTGACAAGAGCGCGCCTGAATATGTCCAGAATACGCAGACTAGAAAGTTGATGCAGATAAAGCCTGCTGCCACGCGCAGGGCCTCGCCGAAGGGTCCAAGGCCGATGGAATAACCAGAAGATGCGGCCAGTGCGACAGCCCAGATTTTGGGGTTCACCCATTGGAATACGACGCCTTGCAGAAACGACCAAGGGCGTTCAACAGGTCGTGCGTCGGACGCCACCTTTGGATACAAAAGCCGATAGGCCATCCACAAAATCCACACAAACGACACAGATTGCAGCACAATCCGCAACTGCGGCTGAGATGCGATCACTGCGCCTACACCCAGTCCGCACACGCCGCCAATAACGCCCGTTCCAATAACCACACCGAGCAGATGCGGCCATGTTGCTCGTACGCCAAAACGTGCACCGCTAGAGGTTAGCATGATAACGTTTGGACCAGGGCTGATCAGGCCAGCGATTAAAAACGTGATCAGTGGGCTAAACATCAGCCAACAATTCAGCCTTGGATTTTGCAAAGCCAGACGCGATCCAATCGTCTTCCAAACGGCGCAAAACATCCCCGATAGTTTTGCCTGTCAGGGTGTCAGGCAGGTCCGCCGCTTTTACCGGAAATTCAGCCACACACCCGGCTTCAATCTTTGCCATAAGGTCATCCGGGGGATGCGTTTCCAAACTCGCAGCCGCGATCAGCGCAACATCCAACGCTGTGTCACCCCCGAACCGATAGGCTGTTTCCGCCGTCCCAGCGCCCCGATCCATCGCTTTGTGAAACGCCGCTATGCGCCTTGCTTCGGCCTTTGAAAGGCGCAAATTCTCTACAGGTTTTTCACCCCCGAGCGTAAGCAAACGGCGCAACCAATCCCGTGTCAGGCTTACACCCTCTTCCAGCAGCAACAACGGCCCCAAAGACCGTGCGCTGCTACCAGGTAAAATCTGCATCAGCACGCCAGATTGCTCCATCGCGGCAACGGTACGTAAGGGGTCCGCTGCCGACAGAATTTTGCGAAACTCTGCGCCAATCCGCTCCTTGGAAATGAGCGAAAGCCCATCCAAGTTGTCCGCAATCGCGGCCATTGCGTCGGGGTCCATACCGTCATCTTGATCGGCGTACCATGCATGAAATCTGAAATACCGCAGGATCCGAAGATAGTCCTCTTGTATCCGATCCTGCGCATTCGCAATGAACCGAACGCGCCGATTTTTCAGATCATCCATGCCATCCAGTGGGTCCAGAACTGCTCCGCGTCCGTCAGCGTATAGCGCATTCATAGTGAAATCGCGACGCAATGCATCATCCATAATGTTGTCAGAAAATGCGACAACCGCCCGCCGACCAAGTGTTTCTACATCTTTGCGAAAGCTGGTGATTTCAAAGGACTGACCATCGACCAAAACTGTAATGGTCCCGTGCTCCAACCCTGTTGGAATGAACTTTAAACCTGCCTCTTTGGCCACCGTAATCGTTTGATCAGGCGTTGCCGATGTGGACAGATCAAGGTCCGCCACAGGTCGTTCCAACAGTGCATTTCGCACGCAACCACCGACAAAGTAAATTTGATGCCCTTGCTGTTCAAACGCCGCAGTCAGGCGTTGGACGCCCGCGTCAGTGATCCAGTCAGCTTTCAGTTTCATAAGAGTGTTCTAAGCGATCTGCGAACATCCGCAACATCCGCGCGGTGGCCCCCCAGATGTAATAGGGCCCAAAAGGCACTACATAGTACCGTCGCGGCTTGCCCATCCAGACACGCCCTTCGATGAAGTAATTGGCAGGATCGGTGACATGATTGAGCGGAACGCTGAACACTTCTTCAACCTCTCCAGGGTCGGAAATTGGTGTGAATTCGGGCGAAATCTGCGCCACGATTGGTTGCACTTCAAACCCCGTCACTGTGCGATGTAGGGGCAATTTTCCGATCAATTTCACCTGCTTGTCACGCAAACCAATTTCTTCCTCGGCTTCGCGAAGTGCTGCATGTTCCACGCTTTGATCTGCCGCGTCGACCTTTCCACCTGGAAAAGCAATTTGTCCCGGGTGATGCTTTAAATGCGCGGCGCGGCGGGTCAAAATAACCCGCAGCCCATCTGGCGCATCTAAGATCGGAACCATTACCGCCGCAGGCTTATAACTTGCACGAGGCAAAGGTTTATCCGCGTTCAGATCAAAATCGGACGAGGTCAGATGATCCAAATCACCACCTGTCGCCCGTCTTATCCATTCCAGATCAACAGGCATTTTCGCATTACGGCTCATGGACCGCATCTTTTCCGAGCGTGCTTGGCTCCAACTCGTAATGGGCGCCACAAAACTGGCAATCTGCGGTGACCATGCCTTGATCTGTTGTCATAGACTTGATGTCTTTGGCAGAATAAATCGACATGGTTTGACGGACTTTTTCTTCGCCACAGGTGCATCCAAATTCAATTGGTTGCGCAGGAAAAACACGCGGCGTTTCTTGGTGGAACAAACGATGCAACAGGCGTTGTTGCCCGACGTGTGGGCCAATCAGTTCGGTTTCTTCCGCGGACTCCATCAGCGTGGTCGCGCGGTTCCAGTTTTCCGCATCATCGTCTGACAGCAAATCATCCGCCTGCAGCAACCCGCCTTCTCCAGACCCGCCATCATCTTTCAGCGCAGAGGCCTTTGGCATATGCTGCACCATAATGCCGCCCGCCCGCCAGTTTGCCATGTCTTCCCCGCGCGATTCTTGTGCGGCAATGATTTTGAACTGTGTGGGCAGCTGCTCGGACTGTGCAAAATACGTCTCGGCACATTTTGACAGCGAACCACCCGCCAGCGGTGTGATGCCTTGATAGGGCTGAGTGCCAGAGCCTTGGTCGATCAGTATGGCGAACATGCCCTTTCCAATCAGATTGAAACCCTCTTGGTCAGATGCCTCGATCGCATCGGCATCAAAGCTTGCATAGGCCCGAATTCGGGCGGGTTCTGTTTCGGATTTTGGTGCAAAATAATCTGTCGCAATAATCCGCAGTGGTCCGTCGCCGCGAATTTGGATTGATAGTTTCCAACGCAGGCTGATCGTCTGCCCAATCAGTGCTGTCAGCAAGGCGGCCTCTGCCACTTGCGCGGAAACGGCCAGCGGATAGTTGTGCTGGCTGAGAATTTGGTCAAGCGTTCCATCCAGCCGCGCAACGCGCCCGCGCACGTCAACGGCATCCAATTGGAACGGTAGGATTATGTCATCCCATTTTTCGGTCATATTGCTTGCCTGCATTGGTGTTACCCTTGTTAAGCTGTGCAAATAGTGCTGTTTACGCAGAAGTGCAATTGCTGGGGCGCAGCGGTTTGAACAAAGGGGATTTTCAATGCGGCGATTTGGGCAACCAATTCAAAAGGGTGTGAAATATGTGCGACGTCCTGGGGCCTATGCGATTATTCCCGACGGCACCGATTTACTGCTGACGCTGCAAGATGCTGATGACCTCGAATTGCAACTTCCGGGTGGAGGAATTGATCCCGGTGAGTCGCCAGTGCGCGCATTGCATCGCGAGGTGTACGAGGAAACGGGCCACCACATCACAAATCTACGTCGCCTTGGTGCGTATCAGCGATACACATTTATGCCTGAATACAACATTTGGGCCCATAAAGTGTGTCACATCTTTACCTGTACGCCGACTCTTCAGATCAGCGATCCGATTGAACCTGATCATACGGTTGTTTGGATGGACCCAACGTCCGCGCTTGAAATGTTGGCGAACGAAGGGGACCGCCACTTTTTGCGCCAATGGGCAAGTTTACGCTAAAACTTATGTTTCTGCGGTGAAGTCTTTAAATTCGAACAGAATGCCAGACACGTCATCGCCAAACGGTATTTCGTCTGCAAAGGCGGTTAGTTCCCACATCAGATCGTTCATGAATTCTGGTCCGCTTCCCGTGTTGTGCTTCAGCAAAATTTGCTCCAACCCGTCTTCATCCAGAAGATCGCCTGCCCTGTTTTGACATTCGGTCACGCCGTCAGAATACAGAAACAATCGATCTCCTTTTTTAAGGGTCAGTTCGAAGGTTTCAAATTCCAAGTCAGGCATCAACCCAATGGGCGGCCCGCCGTCGCCATAGTATTTAACACCTGTATCAGGGTTAAAGACAACGGGATGTGGATGCCCAGCTTGAACCATTTGCACAGCGCCTGTGGCAAGGTTCACATCGGCATAAGCCAAGGTGAAATAATGTTCGGTTTCCATCTCTTCCATCATCAATTGGTTCAATGTGGCCGCAACTAACGCCGGGTCGCGGTGCACATATTCACCTGATGGCAATCGATCAAATGCAAGATTTTGTTCCTTATTGTGGGAACTGAGATATCCAGCCAAACGCGCGGTGAGCAGTGCGGAGGAAATCCCATGCCCGGACACATCAATGGAGAAAAGGCCAAGACGCGATTCTGAAAAGCTAAAGAATCCAACAAGATCACCGCCAACGTGAGAGCTGGATTGAAACAGAAGCGAAATCTCACCCGATGAAATTTCGCGGTGACGAACAGGCACCAAAGACTGTTGCAGTTTTTCTGCTTCGGCCAAGTCTTTGTTGATCTCTTCATACAGGTTTTGCAATTCTTCGAGCGCGCTAGCCACCGTTTCATTTTGGTCGATGAGCTTTTGTTCCATATCCAAAACGCGCGTGCCTGCCCGAATACGTGCTTGCAATTCGGCTGAATTCACAGGTTTAGACAAAAAGTCATCTGCGCCAATGTCCAGGCCCTGCGCCACATCATTCTTTTCGTTTTTGGACGTCAGCAGGATAAAATAGCCGTATCTTTCACGATCCAACTTTCGAAATTCACGACAAAACTCCAGCCCGTCCATTTCGGGCATCATCCAATCACTAATCACCAGATCGATGGCCTGTGTTTTGCAGATATCCAACGCTTCTTTCCCACTGGCAGCTTCGATAACTTTAAAGCCCCATTTTTTGAGGCTTAGGGAAACGATCCGGCGCTGTAATTTGCTGTCATCCACGACCAAGACACGCAATTGGGTTGCGATATCCTTCGAGGGCGACAGTCCAGGGTTCTCAGTGTGTACTTCGATTTGGGTCACGGACCACCTACTCAATTGTTTCGGCGTACTGTGCGGTCAAGGGTTTAATTTTCCGTGAAATTACGCATTTGGAAAAATTTCCTGAAGATAACCAATTGTTAGACAAAACGCGTGTTACTGGTCTTTGATTCTGGAAGAAACAGCATGCTGCAAAGGACCAAAATGATTAACTGGAGCCAAATCAAACAGTTAGAGGAAGATGTTGGATCAGAAGATCTAGCAGAGGTTGTTACATTGTTCTTGTCCGAGGTTGACGAAGCGATCGAAGGACTGGAAACCGTGGCAAGTGGGACAAATCAAGAAGTTGCAGAGGCACTCCATTTTCTAAAAGGAAGCGCATTTAACTTGGGTTTTCAAGAGTTTGGCGACTATTGTTCAGTAGGAGAGTCGCAAGCCCATGCGGGTGACACAAGCGAGATTTCAATGTCTGAAGTAGAGAAGTTATACGTTGCTTCAAAAGAGGTTTTCCTGGCGGAATTGCCCAATCACTGTGCGGTGGAACTTTAGACGGCCAGGTAATCGCTTAAAATTGTCATGAATTCTCGCGGATTTTCAGCGTGCAGCCAATGACCCGCGCCGTCGATTGTGCGAATCTCGGCCTTTGGAAACAACCTTGCGATTTCGCGTTCACCCGAACCGCGCACATAATCAGAGGTGCCGCCGCGGATGAACAAAGCGTCGTCAGAATAATGGCCCGTCATTTCTGGAAAGCCAATAATCGGCTGCATGTTGCGTTCCAGCGCATCAAGATTTAGCAGCCAGCGCAATTGCTCTCCTTCAACTTCGATGCTTTGCGCAAAGAAGGCGGACAGACTTGCATCGCCTGTTTTTTCCTCCAAGGCGGATTGAACGGCCGAACGGCGGTCAAAGTCCTGCAAAGGGATCGACTGCATAATTGCGATGTTGTCGCTTTGGCTGTGAAGATACCCGATGGGCGCAATATCGGCGATGATCAGTCGGTTGATCATCTGGGGATTTTGCAGCGCCAGAACCATAGCGGCCTTACCACCCATGGAATGACCCAGCACATCCGCCTTACCGCCGAGATGGGAAATGACCTTTGCCAGATCATCGGCCAGCGCAGGATAGGTGTTATCGTCGTTCCAAAAGCTGTCCCCGTGATTGCGCAAATCGACAGTTACAACGGGACGGTCTTTGGACAAATGGCGGGCAATGGCACGCCAATTTCGACCTGAGCCAAATAGGCCGTGCACAATCAATAAGGGCGTTCCTGATCCTTCGCCGAAATGGACCATTTTCAAAAGATGGGGATCAGACATATCGTGGCCTTAAACAGTTGCGTGCGCGTTTCGTGACATGCTTGCGATGCAATGGCCACTTGTCGAGCGTCAAAAAACGCAATACACGCCCGATATCCCGTAATTTAATGGAGATTGCCCGCAATGGCTGCCCCTAAAAAAGTCGTTCTCGCGTATTCTGGTGGTTTGGACACGTCGATCATTCTGAAATGGTTCCAAACAGAATACGATTGCGAAGTTGTCACGTTCACTGCCGACCTTGGTCAAGGTGAGGAACTGGACCCCGCGCGCAAAAAGGCAGAGCTGCTCGGTATCAAGCCAGAGAATATTTACATCGAAGATGTGCGCGAAGAATTTGTGCGCGATTTCGTGTTCCCGATGTTCCGCGCCAACGCGGTTTACGAAGGGTTGTATCTGCTTGGCACATCCATCGCCCGACCGCTGATTTCCAAACGTCTTGTTGAAATTGCCGCAGAAACGGGTGCGGATGCTGTGGCCCATGGCGCAACAGGTAAGGGCAACGATCAGGTGCGGTTCGAATTGTCTGCTTATGCATTGAATCCGGACATCAAAGTGATCGCGCCGTGGCGGGAATGGGATCTGTCAAGTCGCACAAAACTGCTGGCCTTTGCAGAAGAACACCAAATTCCAATCGCCAAAGACAAGCGCGGCGAAGCACCGTTTTCTGTGGACGCGAACCTGCTGCACACCTCATCCGAGGGCAAGGTTCTGGAAGACCCAGCAATTGAAGCACCTGAATACGTGTATCAACGCACAGTGAACCCAGAAGAGGCACCTGATGTGCCAGAATTTGCGGAAATTACATATAAAAATGGCGATCCAGTTGCACTTAATGGCGTTGCCAAGTCCCCTGCGGAAATGTTGACAGAGCTGAATGCGCTGGGTGGCAAGCACGGTGTGGGCCGTCTTGATCTGGTCGAAGGGCGTTATGTG
Source organism: uncultured Amylibacter sp. (assembly GCA_938001995.1). Taxonomy (GTDB): domain Bacteria; phylum Pseudomonadota; class Alphaproteobacteria; order Rhodobacterales; family Rhodobacteraceae; genus Amylibacter. The sequence continues at coordinate 10,260 of CALLAV010000045.1, forward strand.
GGTATGAAATCTCGCGGTGTTTACGAAACGCCAGGTGGGACCATCATGCTCGAAGCGCATCGGGGTATTGAATCCATCACGCTCGATCGGGGTGCGGCGCACCTAAAAGACGAGTTGATGCCGCGCTATGCAGAACTGATTTACAACGGCTATTGGTTCAGCCCAGAGCGTGAAATGCTGCAAGCGATGATCGATCACAGCCAAAAGCATGTGAATGGCGTTGTGAAGGTCAAATTGTACAAAGGATCCGTGCAAACGGTGGCGCGTTGGTCCGATGACACGCTGTATTCAGAACAGCATGTGACATTCGAAGACGATGCAGGTGCATATGACCAAGCAGATGCAGCAGGTTTCATCAAAATCAACGCTTTGCGTTTAAAATTGCTGGCCGCACGGGACAAACGCGCGAAATAAGCGAGTCTTCCTTGCCACAGGCCAGAATCCATGCGTCAGCGGATCCCCGCGAACGTTGACGCATGCCACAATCCCGCCTATCGTCCGAGGCACAAGAAATAGCGGCAATAGATCGCTAAGAATACCAAGGGTGGCATAACGGGCGGAAATGGCGGCTTCTCACTCATTTGCTGTGCAGCTTTGACAAAAGCTGAGGACGCGAATTCTGTGACACTGACGCAGTTCTTTTTCCTTTCGCGACGCTGACCTTTTTAGGGGTTGGAAAGCGGAGTTTTTGAGTTGTGAGTACAGAATACGAACAACAGCCTAGTCAAACCGAGCAGGGTTATGGCTATGACGGCGAACAACAGGAAGAGTCATCGAACAAATCTTCGTCCGGATTGATCCGCGCGGGTATTTTTGGCGTTATTTTGTTTTTGGCGGTTGTTGGGATGGCAAGCGTCGTGAACAATTGGTTCCGTGGGTCACCCAATGAGGTCGATGAAAAGTTGGCAGTGATTGACGCTGAAACCCAATCAAAGGATGGGGTCTCTCCGTACAAAAAGCTTGAGAAAAGCTGGATCGATACCCGAGCATTGCTGGCAACAGAAATGCAAAACAAACGTGTTTTGGCAGCCACTGCAGTTGATCTCGACAAGCAGATCAGTGCCGCGAAAGAAAACGTGGTTAAGGCGGAAAATGCAGTCACCATCGCGGAAACTGCTGTGACAACGGCGCAGAATGCGCTGGAAATAGTCGCAGATAAGATCAGCGATCTGGAGGACGAAACCCCGCAAGAGGCTTTTGAAGACGCGCAATTGGCGGCAAGCGAAGCGGCGGATGACGCCGAGGTTGCCCAAGCCAACTTTCAACGCGCCAAGGCCGAACAAGTGCGCATTCAAGCGACCGTTGCTGAATTGCGCCGTGCCGTGAGCGCTGCAGACGCCGCTGCGGCTGCCTCTCGTTTGATGGTTACCGCCGCAGATGCAGCGAAACTTGCGGTAACCGAAAACCAAGACGTCATGTCCGAAGCAAATGGCCCAGCGCTTACAAACCTGGAAAACAACTTTTTTGCAGATGCCGAACAACAAGCGGTCAATATGGAACGTTCCGCGCAGGCGGCACGGCAAGCCGTGGATGTGGCGGAACTGCGTTTGAGCACGCTTAAACGCGAAGAAGAGAAGTTTCAGAAGCGATTTGCCGAAGCGAATAAATATGAAGAGCAAACCAAAGCTGATCTGGCAAAGATGGAAAAAGCTGTCGAGGCCCATCTTTTGAAAATGCAGAGCCTGCAAAAAGACAGCACCGCTGCACAAAATAGATTGACCACGGCACAACGTCAGGCCGAGGAAAAGAAAGTGGCCTTACAGGATGCAACGCGCGAAGTGGCGGTCTTGGTTGGCAAACTGGACACCACGAAAAAGTCGATTGCAACGGCGGATGACACGCTTGAGATTGTTGAGGCGAAATTTCAAGAAACCGAAGCAGAGCTTAAGAAATTGCACCGCGAACGGTCGGCAGACTATGCCGTTGCGATGGCGGCTTTGAATTCGCAATTGAACGAAAAATTGCGCGGAACGCTGAGCGGTACGACCCCTGATCACCCAATTTTCGACCGTCTTGTGTTTTCTTCGGCAGAGCTGTTTGCCCAAGGATCTGCCGAGCTACAACAAAGCGGCAAGGACATATTGCTAAAGGTCGTGCCAGAGTTGGAAGCGGTGATTGAGCAAATGCCACAGGACCTTGATTGGGTGGTGCGCATTGACGGGCACACGGACAATCAACCGATCAGCGGCGCTGGGCGGTATCGGGATAACTGGGAACTGTCACAAGCACGTGCCTTGTCGGTTGTGCGCTTCTTGGTCAGTGCGACGGATCTAAGTCCACAGCAGTTGTCGGCAAACGGGTACGGTGAATACCAGCCTTTGACAGACGGTACATCGCCCGCTGCCTTAGCCAAGAACCGTCGGATCGAGCTTAAACTGTCGGCCCGTTAAGCGTCAGTTTCATCTCTGACATTTGATCATAGAGTCGCTTTGCGTCCTTATAAACGGTCGCCAATTCCGGCGCGACGGCGGGCAGTTCACCTTCAGGACCCGCAAACCGGGTGCTGTTCCAAACGG
>CALLAV010000046.1 GCA_938001995.1 uncultured Amylibacter sp.
CGAAGGCCTGATCCGCACCATCGGTAAAGACCACAAGCTGGTGACGGCAGACCCAGAAGATGTGATCAACCACATCAACGCGGACACCGCCGTCGTCATGCTCACCCAAGTCGATTACCGCACAGGCCGCCTGCACGACACGCAAGCGATCACCCAGGCCGCCCACGCCGCAGGGGCCGTGATGATTTGGGATCTGGCCCACACCGCTGGTGCCATGCCGATTGATCTGGCAGGCGCAGAATTCGCCGTCGGCTGCACCTACAAGTACCTCAACGGCGGCCCTGGCGCGCCCGCGTTCATCTATGTGCGCCCCGACCTTGCGGATACCATCCAACCCGCCCTGTCAGGCTGGCTCGGCCATGACGCACCTTTCGCGTTCGAACAATCCTACCGCCCGGGCCAAGCCGTAGAACGGATGCGCGTCGGCACCCCGCCTGTGATCCAAATGGCATCCCTGCAAGTCGCGCTCGACATCTGGAAAGATGTGGACCTCAACGATCTGCGCGCAGCCTCGATCAAACTGTCCGAACGGTTCATCAAAGGCGTTGAAGCATCCTGCTCCGATCTCACCCTCGCCTCGCCCCGTGATCCCCACGCACGCGGCTCACAGGTGTCGTTCTCCTTCGAACACGGATACGCCGCCATGCAAGCCGTCATCGACCAAGGCGTTATCGGCGACTTCCGCGCACCCAACATCATGCGCTTTGGCTTTACTCCGCTTTACTTGGACGAGTCCGACATCGATGCAGCGGTGGGAATCATTGCTGAAGTCATGACAAGTAAATCCTACACTGATGCCAAATACCAAACACGCAACGCCGTAACTTAATCATTGTAGGGGCGTTGGAAACAATGCCCCAAACATGCCACGTTTGAAGGCCCCTTTCTGACGATCTCGCCTCATTTCAGTCGATCAAATCGTTATATTGTATTTTATTAAATGATGATTAAAGCGTTGTGAGTACTGCCATGCCCATTGACCATTCAATGCCCCTGACGGTGGAAAATACCCCTGTGTATGACCCTGCCATTCGCCAGCCTGAACCCACTGAAATACCGTTGCGCCCCCAAAGCGTGTCGAGCATTCTAGAAGGCACGCCCATCACCACAGACAAAGGCGAATTGCCGATTGAATTTATTCAGCCAGGTGACTTTGTACTGACCAAGGACGACAACTTCACACCCGTGCGCGGAATCGGCAGCTATACCGTTTCGCGGTGGGATATGATCCGCCAACCCGAACTGCGCCCTATCGTGTTTCCCGTCGGCAGCATCGGCAACACCGAAGAACTCCGCTTTTGTGGTATGCATCGCGTATTCCTTTCATCGGTCTTCGCAGACATGATCTTTGGGACACCTGATGTGCTCGCGACAGCGCGCAGCTGCGTGGGGCATCGCGGTATCTATGAAGACGCCCGCAAGAAACCGCCGCGATATTACCAACTGCTTTTGGACCGCCACGAATTGATCGGGTCTGCTGGTGGCTGGAGCGAGAGCCTTTTCCTTGGCGATGTACCGCTGCAAACGCAGGAACATCCGCGCAATTGGATCATGGCAAATGATTTTGATGTGGCGCAAATTCTGCACACAGAGACCGCGCGGATGACCCTTGATCAGCGGGAATCTCGTGTTTTGTTCAACAAAATGAACACTGTTAGCGCTGCTTAACATGATTGGTATTTCGCCCCTTTTATAAAGGGCGAAACCGCCCTGTGACTGTAACAATATGTTACTTGCGCGACTCGCATTTCAGGCCTAAATCCCCGCTTGCCCGCAAATGGAATTAACCAACTGCGCAAGCGAATTTTCCAACCTGAGAGTTTGCCATGAACAAGCGCGTTCATACCCCCATCGTTATCCTATCGACCCTTCTAACCCTTGCCATGCCCGCCGCCGCTGATCCTGCTGTTGGCCTGTGGAAAACGGAACCAGATCGTAAGAACCTGACCTCCCACATTCAGATCCGCCAATGCGGTCCGAACCTGTGCGGTAAGGTGGTCAAAGCCTTTGACCCTTCGGGCAAAGAAGTGAAAACCAAAAACGTCGGTAAAGAGCTGTTCTGGGGCGTGAAGCCCGCTGGCAACGGCACCTATAAAGACGGTACCGTTGTAGTGCCTTTGCTGAACGTTAAGGCCAAAGCAAACATGAAATTGCAAGGCTCCAAATTGAAGGTCACAGGCTGCAAAGGCGCCATTTGTGACGGCCAAACGTGGACCCGTTTGTGATCAGTTTCAACGCAGGGTCCCACTCGGTCGTTTGGGAGACCGATCCTGATGTGGATCGGCGTTGAATAGGCCCCTCGTGGGCCGAACAGGGAGCGGCGGAGTGGCCAACACCACTCCGCCAATTACGTTTTCCGCGCTGCCTTTTTCGCCAATTTCGCCGCCAGATTGACACCAACACCCGGTCGCGACCACGGACATTCCACAATGCAAATCGCACAGCCAGAGTGCTCGGCGAAATATGGAATGCACTTGTCAAAATCCACGTACCACCGATGCTCCCCACGCACGGTTTGTTTGTCTGGGGAAATCGCAATTGGCGGGCAGGCATCCTCACAAATCCGACAGTTTGAACAGAAGTCATCAATCCCAAATTCCCGTTTGGGCGTATGCGCAAACGGCGCATTGGTCAGGACAGCAGACAGGCGGAACGAAGACCCAAACTCTGGATTAATCAACGACCCGTGCTTGCCCAATTCCCCAAACCCGCACTCCAACGCGGGCGGGATCATCAGGATTTTACCCGCCATCGGCCCGGTCGCCGCTTCTGCATCCCAACCCTGTTCCCGCAACCAACACGTGATCTTCTTCGATGCCGCCGCTGCACGCCCATATTGGCGCACCACTTCGACACCTGCGCGAAACTCTGGCGCGTGTTTGATCTCGTTATACTCATGCTGAACGCCCAAAACGATCACGTTCGAAAACGCAACCTCCTGCCCTTCAAACACCCACTCATCCCGCAGGGCCGTCACCCCCACCATCTCGCAGTCGCCAGCCTCGACAAATTGATCGAGCGATGCGGTCCACTCCGCCCCTGATTGCTCAACCGCAATGGGAGTCACATCGGGCAAAACCGCGTCCAAAACCACTTGCCGCTTGGCCCGTTCCGCGCGCATGGCCGAACTGTCAGGTTGCGCGAGATAGAACCATTTTTGCACATCCCCGAAAGCGATATCATCTGGGTTCGGGGCCCAGAACACCATATCAGGGCGGCGGGTTTCATCCTCGCCCAATCCGTTGATCGCATTGCCCATGACATCAGGGCGTCGTGCCACCA
>CALLAV010000047.1 GCA_938001995.1 uncultured Amylibacter sp.
CACACCGCCGACAAATCCCAAACCCTTGAGGAAATGCTCACCCTTTTCCCTCGATTGCGCGACCGCCTCAAACAACAAGCTGACACGCTGTCAGGGGGCGAACAGCAAATGCTCGCCATGGCCCGCGCCCTTGCGATCAAACCAAAGGTTCTGCTTCTTGACGAACCGACCGAGGGTCTGCAGCCCTCCATGATCGACCTCATCCGCGATGTGGTTCTAAAGATGAAAGCGCAAAACCTCGCCGTGATCCTTGTGGAACAGCGCGTCGATGCTGTCCTAAATATCGCTGACCAAGTTGTATTCGTCGAAAATGGCCGTAGTCTGGAAACAACCGACACCGCTGCCCTGCGGGCCGAACCTGAAAAACTGCACCGCTATTTAGGAGTGTAAGATGCTCGCAAAAGCCACCTTAACCGCGTTCACCGTCCTGCTTATGGGCGCGTCCCTTGCTGGTTTTGCACAAACCGCCGCGCAGACAGTTGCAGCGAATGCAGAACCCGAGCCAAAGCCGAAACAACCCCCACGCGTTGTTTTTGAGATCCCAGAGGAAACGCTGAACGACACACGTCCTGTAATCGAACGCCCGAACATGTATGACCCGAGCCCAGAACAAATCCGCGACCAAGCCTTGCTGGATGCCATCAAGGAAAAAACCCGCCAAGGGGATGAGTTTCTTGCTGCGGAAAACGAAGATGTGGCCCTATCAATGTACCGTGAAGCGCTTGATTTAATGGAAAATTCCTTGCTCGATATCAACAGCTACGAGGTCCGTTTTGGCATCGCAATGGTCGCGCCCGCCATCACCCAAATCTACGAAAACCGCGCGGACGACCGCGCTGTGCCAGCCCGTGAACGACTAGAAACGTGGAACAGTTGCGGGCTTATGGCGTCCACCAGCACGCCAAAATCCAACTTCAATCCCGAAAAATGCGGCGACAGCCTTACGTTCGAATTGTTCCGCGCCGCAGGAGGATAACCATGTCAAAAACCGTTATCAAAAATATCGGCCTCATGCTGACAGGTCAGATCGAGTCGCCTATTGCGGATGCGGATTGCATCATTTGCGTTGATGGAAAAATCAGCGAGGTCGGCTATGGCAAGGACATGGATATCGATCAAGCTGACACTATGATCGACGCAAACGGCGTGACCTGTGCACCGGGTTTGATCGACAGTCACATCCACCCTGTCGTGGGCGATTACACACCACGCCAGCAACAACTCGGCTGGATCGACAGCACACTCAACGGCGGTGTCACGACGCTGATTTCCGCAGGCGAAGTCCACATGCCAGGCCGCCCCAAAGATATTGTCGGCCTCAAGGCTATGGCGATCGCCGCACAACGTTGGTACGAAAATTTCCGCCCCTCAGGGATGAAAGTCCACGCAGGCGCGCCCGTGATTGAACACGGCATGGTCGAACAAGATTTCAAAGACCTCGCAGACGCGGGTGTGAAACTGCTTGGCGAAGTTGGCCTTGGCACGGTGAAGGACGGTAAAACCGCCCAAGAAATGGTCGGTTGGGCCCGCAAATACGGCATCCAATCCACCATCCACACAGGCGGCCCGTCTATTCCGGGCTCCGGTCTGATAGATGCGGATATGGTGCTGGAAACGGGCACAGATGTGGTGGGTCATATAAACGGAGGGCACTCCGCGCTGCCTGATGATCAAATCGTCTGCCTATGCGAAAATTGCACCGCCGCGCTTGAAATCGTACACAACGGAAATGAGCGCGCCGCACTTCTGACTCTGAACACGGCGCGCGAGTTGGGAAAACTCGATCAAGTCATTCTTGGCACCGACGGCCCAGCAGGCTCTGGCGTGCAACCCCTTGGCATCCTACGCATGGTCGCCATGCTGTCCTCGCTCGGCAATGTGGCCGCCGAAACGGCTTTCTGTTTTGCCAACGGCAACACAGGACGGCGGCGCGAGCTGGACACAGGCCTGATCGAAATCGGCAAAGCCGCCGATTTCGTACTGATGGATCAGGCGCAACATGCGCCCGGCAAAAACATCCTCGAATCCATCCAACTTGGCAATTTGCCGGGCGTCGGTATGACCATCATCGACGGTGTGGTCACCAGCCAACGCTCACGCAACACGCCCCCCGCCAATCGCATACCCGAGGTAATCGAATGACCGAGACACCAACCCGTACAGGCAAATGTTATTGCGGCGCGCTCGCCTACTCATCCGCAGGCAAGTCCCAATTCAAGGCCCAATGCCATTGCCGCGAATGCCAATACATGTCTGGTGGTGGCCCGAACTTTTTTATGTTTGTTCCTGCCGAGGGGTTTTCGTATTCCAAAGGCACACCAAAAACCTTTACCCGACCCGATCTAGAAACACCCGTTACACGAGAGTTTTGTGAAAACTGCGGCACCCATATCCTGACCCGTCGCCCCGGCCTTGATCAACTGATCCTGAAGGTCGGAACTTTGGATGACGCAACCGAATATGCTCCTACGGTTGCGATCCATACGTTGGACCAAAAACCGTTTCACACTATCGCCAAGGGCATCCCAACCTTCGACCGTTTGCCCCCAAGACCGAAAAAATAGAACATGGCAAACGCAAACACTCCAAAACGCGCCCTGATCGAAGGCCGCGCTGCCCTTATTGTCATCGACATCCAAGCCTCAACCTTTATCGACAATTCCGAAGTGCGCAGCATCGACAATATGCCAGGCTACAAAGACCGCATGCTTGAGGCCCGAAAAGCAATCGACGCGGCGCGTACAGCCGATATTCCTGTTGTGTTTATCCAAGAAGTCCACCGCCCCGATCTGGTCGATTTTGGTCGGGAACTTGACGGGGATGAAGATATCCACTGCCTAGAGGACAACCCGAAAACAGACATTGCAGTGAAGGAAATGGATTTCCGCCCCACCGACTATCTTATCCGCAAGCGACGGTATTCGGCCTTTTTCGGTACGGATTTTGAAATACTTCTCAAGGGGTTAAAAGCAGAAACCTTGATCCTAGTGGGTGGGCTTACCGATGTTTGCGTCCATTATACTTTCGTTGATGCGCATCAATCCGATTACTTTTGTCGCGTGATCGAAGACTGCGTTGCCGGGTCATCCGTTGACGCGCACAACGCATCGCTCAAGGCAATGGAGTACCTGCAAACAGGGGCCATTCAATCGCTTGATACCGTGATTGCAGCGATGAACGATTACGCAGCCTGAGCCGCCTCTTTTTTGCGCTCTATCACTTTATGATCCACCAAAGCTTTGATCGCCCGTTCCCCGTACTCAGCCCGTCCGTGAATGCCGTCTTCGCGCAACCAAGAGCGATCAAGCGGCTTGACCAGGTCTTTTGTGATCATTGTGCTTGGATCAAACACATCCGCGCCCAAATCCATCATGCGATCCGAAATCAGTTCGACAAATTGCAACCGATTGGTGTCGCGATCTGCGCGGGGTGGTACAACCATTGTCAGGCTGGAAACCTCTGCCATATCCTTGATAATACGAAAGTTATTGCCGTTGGTCGCTTCGACATACTGCTCTGTGAATGCGCGGGACAGCACTGTTCCTTGCTCTGCACGCCTGCCCCCGTCTTTAGCGATAATCTCATGCCCAACCCCAGAGACCGCAGACATCAGCATGCCCAGATTGAACCCAAAAGAAGCCACCACAGGCAAGCCAGCGTCGAAGATATTGTCATGACCTAAGGCCTGTTTTACCGCCGTTAGCTTCTTGCGGGGCGGCCCGGGCTGCGCGGTTAATCCGCGATTTGGTTCAAAGCTGTACTTTCCCTCGTACCATGCACCGCCGCTAGATCGGATATGATGAAAACCGATCCCCAAACGTTCGCATCCCCATGCCAAACAATCCGTGTGACTGTCACCAATAATTAGAACTTCAGCTTGCATTTGACGCCTCCAATCCCATCTCTTCACAGGCCAATTCTTCGGCCTCTTCACGCTTTATCATCTCATCGATATGGGCGTGGATGGCCTCGATCTGTTCATCGACTTCTTCACCCAAATTAAGCCCCTTAAAGAAGTATTCCATTGCCAGATCCACCCCTTCGCGCGCCACAGCACGCATGTTGTCATCGTAAAACAACCCGCGGGATGGTGCAGAAGAGATCAGCTCGTAGGAGGGGAAATAATCCACATTATCATGAGCTTGCGCCATGTCACCCGCCACGCTACGCAAGACCGATTTGGAATAACTGTTCGCGCTCAAAACATGGTTTTCGGACATCGTCGCAGTCATTGCTACGGGGGATACCGTCAGCAACACTTTGATGTCCGGATTCATCTGCCTGAGGATTTTTACCGCCGCTTCAAGGTCCTCTTTCACCTCTGGATAGGTGTAGTTTTTGAAGACGTGATTTTGCGCATCAAACACTCCCCGCGTTGTTCCTGGACACATGGGGTACACTTGACCTGACGCCGCATTTTCCCAGCCTTCGGTCATCCCAAGCGTAAAAATAAATACGTTTGAGGCGCGAATAGACTGCCCGAATGCGCGCGCAGTGCTGGCGCGACTGGCAAGTGTTTCTGCCTGACTGCCAAAGCCATCCGGTTCAATCGAGGGACGCAGGCTGTCATAAAACCGCCCATCTTGTTCCCAGGTTTCGATGATATCACATTGCGTTGGATCGTTGGCCAAAACCAACCAAACCAACAATTGCCGCACCGTATAGATGTTGCCCGTGCGGGACGAAAAAACACTGTAATTATAAGCCTTTGCCAAGGCTTCGGGCGTTCGTAAAGGGGCCTCTTCGGCATTCACCCAGCCAAGTTTACGTTCCTTTAACGCACGGCTGATGTGTTGTGCAAAGCACGAACCATACGTGCTAAATTGAGCGCTTTCGGGTAATTCCCATTTTGAACTCCAAAAACTCTCGTACTCAGTCACATTTCTTTGGGATACGCCCGTCCGCCAAAACTTGTGCGCAGCCAACTGCGCATAGGGGGTCGGTGTCATTTCTGCCTCGTCTTGATGGTCTCTGTTTTAAAAGTCGGACCATTTTTTGTATTTTCCTCGTTTTGAGGACGAGACCACAATGAAAGACGTCTCGTTTTCAAACAACTGTTCTGGAAATAGAAATCCGCCAACGTTGCATGAAAGACTCACCACTCAACCCATACTGCCCCTAGGCCACACGCGACGCCGCCAGCTTCATAACATCCCAATAATTGCGACCAATTTGCATCTGATCACCGTACCCTTTTTCCAACATCAAAGCGTGTACTTTGGGCAAATGGCGACAGGGCACATGCATGATAAGATGATGTTCTAAATGATAATTTACCCAATATGGCGCCAAAAATAGTCTCATAAACGGGCCTGCGTGTGTCGTGCGCACATTGCGCAAGGGATCATTCGAAAACTCCACCACACCGTGTTCTGCAATATTACGAACGCGCAAAACCAGTTGAAACCATGTCAACAACGGCAACAACCAAAAGGCAAACCACCACCACCATGCACCAGCCGCCCACATCGCCGCAAAAATGACGAGATTGGCAATAACTGCGCGCCCCAAAACAGGCCCAGAAAACGCCTGAGCAAGGTCCTGACTGGTCACATCATCTGTGTCACCCGCCAGTTTAAAAGCCATCATCACCTGCTGAGATCGCTGCTTAAACCCCGTTTGACCCGAGATATCGCGCCACAATTTTCGCCGCATACTGGCCTGTGTTGTCGGAAATGAACGGGACAAATTCAGGTCAGGATCCTTATCCGTTTGCGTGTGTTGGTGGTGCTGCAAATGGTAGCGGCGGTATTCAAACATATCCGCCAAAATTGGACGTCCAAAAATCCATTCCCCAGCGAACTCATTGTATTTACGGGTTTTAAACAGCGCCACATGGGCCGCTTCATGCATCAAAATCGCCATACCGAGCTGCCG
>CALLAV010000048.1 GCA_938001995.1 uncultured Amylibacter sp.
CGCGCAACCAAACCTGAATTTGCGCTTATGCAACTTGATGGGTTTATGCGCAAATTGCCCGCAGGGGTGCAATTGTTTTCGATGTTCGAGGCGAACCCCCAGATCCTTGATCTGATGATGGATATTTGTGCGACAGCGCCTGCTTTGGCACAGTATTTATCGCGCAATACCAGTGTGTTGGATGCTGTTATAAGTGGGCAATTCTTTCAACCCTTGCCTGATGCTGTGGGTTATCTGGGCATGTTGGAAGAGGCTCTTTTGGATGTTTCGGATTATGAAGATGCGCTTAACGGTGTGCGTCGATGGCAAAAAGAACAACACTTTCGCATCGGTGTTTTAATGCTTCGTCAACTGGCAGGATTGGAAGAAGTGGAACAGGCCTATTCCGATTTGGCGCAAGCGGTTATCCAAGGGCTTTTGCCTTGGGTCGAGAGCGATGTCGCCCGACGTTTTGGGCGGTTTGAGCAGCAAGACGTGAGTGTTCTGGCCATGGGCAAACTAGGGTCAGGCCAAATGACCGCCAGCAGTGATTTGGACCTGATTGTGCTGTATTCGGCGCGCGGAGATGCGTCTGACGGGCGGAAAGCCTTGTCTGCCAGTCAGTATTTCGCACGCTTGACCCAAACGCTGATCACCGCGCTGTCTTCGCCCATGTCAGAGGGGGAATTATACGAAGTGGACATGCGATTGCGCCCGTCGGGGCGGCAGGGGCCCGTGGCCACGTCCGTGGCGGGATTTGAGGCATACCAGAAAGAAAAGGCATGGACCTGGGAGCATTTGGCACTGACCCGTGGGCGTGTTGTGGCCGGCGCATCCCAAGCGGTGGAGGCCGTGCGTGCGGCGGTGTTGGCATTGCCCCATGACAAAGTGGCTGTGGCAAAAGATGTGTCGGACATGCGGACGCGATTGTCCAAGGCCAAAGGTAAGAACGCGTCGGTTTGGGATGTAAAAGACCTCGCAGGGGGCATTCTCGATATCGAATTGCTCGCGCAGATGGTGGCGCTGGTGTCTGGCAGTGATGTGCGAGATCCCCGCGAACAATTGGCGCTGTCTTTTGATCCCGAAGTCCGCTCTCTTGCGGAGGCGCATCGGTTGTTGTGTGCTGTGCAGCAGGCGCAACGTTTGGTGATGGAAGGCCGCTTTGATCCTGATCATTTGGGCCGCGATGGGATGGCTTTTGTGGTGGATGTGTCAGGGTTTGAGGATGTAGGCGCGTTGCAAGGGGCCATTGCGGACTGCACTGCGCGTGCAAATGTGCAAATCGAGCGTATTTTGACACCGAAGTGACGGGTCTGGAATTGTATTTGCCGGGTGCGCGTGTCAGATGCGAGGCAAGACAGGGAGTTTAGTATGGTTTTCAAAGGCAATATTGAGTGTGATCCGCGCGGGCTGATCTATGAGGCGTATCGCATGGATATTGGTGAGCAGGAATGCCGCAGTATTTTCCTCGACTGGGCGCTCGGAACGCAGTTGGGTGCTGATATGCGTGCGATGTTGACGGAGTTGTTGGCAGAATATGCAGGCGATGCCCCTGATCATGCGATGACGGCTGTGTTGCGCGAAGGGTTAGAGAAAGCCAATCGTCCTGCGGTGCGGCGCGGTGGGCGGTCTCGCACAGCGGGATAGGCCTAAGGTCGCTTTAAATTCAAAAGCCACGCCGCGTGATACGGCGTGGCTTTTCATATTTTTGCAACAGAGAAACCGCTGCGTCAGATCAATCGGCGAGGGCGTGCAGGATGCGGGCCCAGCTGCGGATGCCTTTGTGAAAGGATCGTAGGTCGTATTTTTCGTTGGGGGAATGGATTTGGTCGTCATCTTGGCCAAAGCCGATCAGCATGGATTGCGTGCCAACGATGTCTTGAAAATGGCCAGCGATAGGGATGGACCCCCCGCAGCCTACATAAACGCCGTCGGTTTCCCATTCATCCGTAAGGGCGGCGCGTGCCAGTTCAAATGCAGGGTTGTCGATTTCCATACTGGCCGCAGGGGCCGCACCGTAGTCGAGGAACGCGATATCGCAATCTGCTGGCAAATGGGCGCGCATATGGGCCTGAAACGCCTCGCGGATTTTGATTGGATCCTGGCCTGGTACAAGACGAAAGCTGATTTTGGCGTGAGCTTGAGACGGGATCACGGTTTTTGATCCTTCACCCGTGTAGCCACCCCAAATACCGTTCACATCACACGTTGGGCGTGACCAGATTTGTTCTAGCCCTGATCGGCCTGTTTCGCCCGCAGGGACGGATAAATTGACGCCGCCTAGGAAATCATCGGCGGACCAGTCGATGCTGTCCCATTGTTTGGCGACTTGTTCAGGCAGTTCTTCAACACCGTCATAAAAGCCGTCAAGTGTGATGCGCCCTTCGTCGTCATGCAACGCTGCGAGCGCTGTGTTCAACACGCGGATTGGATTGCGTGCAAGACCGCCGAAAAAGCCTGAATGCAGGTCTTTGTCAGGGCCAGTGATCGTGACCTGTTGCCCAACAAGGCCGCGCAACATGGTGACTATGGACGGGGTATTCGGGGTGATCATGCCCGTGTCGCAGATCAGTGTGATGTCGGATTTCAGCTCGTCTTTGTGGGCTTCCATAAAAGGCACGAGGGACGGGGAACCAGATTCCTCTTCACCTTCAAATAGGATCGAGATTTTGGTGGGCAGGCCGCCTGTGACCGCTTTCCAGGCGCGACATGCCTCAAGAAAGGTCATCAACTGGCCTTTGTCATCGGATGATCCGCGCCCACGGATCACTTTGCCTTTTGGCGTATCCTCAACGGCAGGCTCGAACGGAGGTGTGTCCCAAAGTTCAAGTGGATCAACGGGTTGCACATCGTAGTGGCCGTAAAACAGTGCGTGCGTGCCGCTGCCTTCACCATGGGCCACAACCATCGGATGGCCGGGTGTTTTGCGTTTGCTGGCCTCAAAGCCAAGGGATTTGAGGTCGTCAATCAACCAATCCGCCGCCGCGTCGCACTGCTGTGCATAAGCACTGTCGGTGGAAATGGATTGAATGCGCAACAGGTCCAACAATCGATCCAACGCCGCGTCCTGATCGGCGTCAATGTGGGCGAGAACTTGATCAAGAGACATAGTGCAGCCTTTCAGATAGCATGGGAAGTTGCTAAGAGTTACACACTGTTTTGCAGCAGATGAAAAGCGCAATTGGAAGAGCGATCATGGATTTGGCACGGTGGTTTGTTGGGGGTGTTGCGCTGGTGCTGGGGCAAGGGGCGCTGGCTGATTTGAAATTGCGTCAACCAATAGAATGCGCTTTGGGTGAAACCTGTTTGATCCAGCAATTCATGGACCACGACAGCGGTGACGGCGTCAAAGATTTCCGCTGCGATGGGGCGACCTATGACGGGCACAAAGGCACAGATTTTCGCGTCACTGTCGAAGACATGCGCAATGGCGTGAATATTCTGGCGGCCGCAGATGGGGTGATCATGGGGATGCGCGACGGGATGGAAGACCGCCGGGTAAAATCCGAAGCGGACACCAAAAGCGTTGCGGGCAAGGAATGCGGCAATGGTATGGTGTTGCGTCACGCAGGTGGTTGGGAAACGCAGTATTGCCACATGAAAAAGGGCAGTGTGATCGGCCAAAAAGGGGCCGAGGTAAAGGCCGGCGATGTGATCGGGCAGGTGGGTCTGTCTGGGCGCACGCAGTTCGCACATTTGCATCTGTCTGTGCGCAAGGACGGGGCGCCAGTGGACCCGTTCGCACCAAGTTTTAGCACCGAAAAATGTGACTACGTCGCCGCTCAATCGCTGTGGGAACAGGCATTTGCCGATGCCTTTACCTATCAACCAACTAATATTGTCACGCTGGGTTTGGCCGACACAGGTCCATCTTTGGCCAGCGTGATGGATGGTCAATGGTCTGATTTCACACTGAAATCGAACGCGCCTTTGGTGCTGTTCGGATTGGCGGTCAATGGCAAAGCGGGGGACGTTCTGGCCCTGCGCGTGGACGGACCAAACGGAATAGTTGTAGAAAACGCGCGCCCTCCGCTGGCAAAGCGAAAGGCGCAATGGTTTGGTTTTTCAGGCAAGAAACAACCCCAAGGGGGATGGCCTAAAGGCGACTATGTGCTGCGCGTCGAAATCCTACGCGACGGCGCTGTTCTTCAATCGAGCATACGTACCGTCACGCTCAATTAGGGCGCGATTTTTTTGCTGGCAAATGTCGGCAAACGCACCTCTGCCAGCAGCGCGCTTAAAACACGGATATGTTCGTGTACGCTGTAACTCGCCTGAGCGTTCTTACGGTTATCTTCTAGTTCACCTTCCCGTGTCAGCAGGGTCTCAATCGCTGCTTCATGGGTTGGGGTCTGGTTGGTTTTCACAATAAACCGCAGGTCAGCATCACGGTTATAATCCGCCATGCCGAGGCGGGCTGCGTTGATAAGAATTTTTGGACGCTTAAGGCTGCTTAAAAGAGAATGTGCATTGATCATTGGGGTATCCTTTCGAATCCTTAGATACAACGCACGGCACAACCGTTGCGTGAGAAACTATCCACAGAACGGTCCTAATCCATTGTTTACGCATTTGAAACAATGTGGACAATTTGTGGATAACTTTAACAGTTTTTTTAACAATCAACCATAAGTAGTCATTGTACTCACCATTTTGGGGTAAGCAAAGTGACGGAAGAAAACACAATGAACCAACAAAACAGCACAAGCCTTCAACAGACCCGGCGCGGTGGTTTGGAAGAAGCGGCGGCTAGTTATTTGGCCCATGTAGTAGAAGGTAAAAGTATTCGATCTATCGCGTCAAAGACGGATGTTCATCCCTCTACAATCATGCGCCGTATTCGCAAAATCGAAGGGCTGCGGGATGACCCTGTTCTGGATCAATTCCTGAATTCGGCCGCAGTGAAAGACAACAAACTGGTCGGCAAAGACGGCACAGGGTTGGCGGGCACGGGGGCTGAAAAATTCTCGGAGGAAGAAAAAACACTGTTGCGTCGTATGGCAGAAACCAGTGCGGTTTTGGTCGTTTCCAAGGGCCTGAAGAAGGCTGTTGTGATGCGCACCAATGCGGATGGTCAGCGTACGCGCACAGCCGTGGTTGATGCTTACTTGGCGGGCAGTTGCGTGATTAAGGATTGGCTTAAATGCACGCAAACGGGCCAACTTTCGTTGTATGAAATCACCGAAGTTGGGCGTTCGGCTCTTAAACGCGCTATTGCAGAAGACACAATCAAAGGGCGCACACCCACGGGTTTTGCCGAAGCGCCGAGCGTGTTTTCTGAACAGCATAAAGACTGGGGTGAGCGATCCGTGCGCGAAGACGACGGTGTCACGCGTAAAAAACGGGTGAACTTGCGCGAAAGCCCGTTAACGACGCTCGCGCGTAAAAAAGACAAAGACGGGCGCGCATTTCTGAGCAGTGATCTGATTGAGGCAGGGGACCGTTTGCGCGAAGATTTCGAGTTGTCTCAAATGGGTCCGCGTGTTGGTCAAAACTGGGAACGGTTTTTGACAGCGGGTCAGCGGGGCAGTTTTGGATCGACCGAAGGCGGGTCAGGTCCTGCACAAGAGCGGTTTCAGAATGCGCTCACGGCGCTTGGGCCAGGGCTTGGGGATATCGCGATGCGGTGTTGCTGTTTTCTTGAAGGGCTGGAACATGCAGAGAAGCGCATGGGGTGGTCTGCGCGCTCGGGCAAGATCGTGCTGCGGATCGCGCTACAACGCTTGCGCCGTTATTACGACACGGAGTGTTCGCCAGAGACACGCAAGATTGGGTGAGGTTTAGGCGCTAAGCGCCTGAACAATATTGGTAAAATCTGATGCTTTTAACGAAGCGCCACCGACAAGGCCGCCGTCTACATTTGGGACTGCGGCAATGTCGGTGGCATTTTTAGGATTCATGGAACCGCCATAAAGGATGCGCATGTCTGCACCCTTCGCACCGAAACGGTCGTTCAGACGGGTGCGAATAAAGGTGTGAACCTCTTCAATTTCTGCAAGGGTCGGTGTTTTGCCCGTACCGATGGCCCAGACGGGTTCATAGGCAATCACAAGGTTCGCAGCGCTCGCCCCATCAGGCACAGACATTGCCAATTGCCCACCGACAATATCAAGCGTGTTGGCGGCTTCGCGTTCCTCAAGGGTTTCGCCAATACAAACAATCGCAGTGAGGTTCGCGCCCCAAGCAGCTTCGGTTTTGGCCCGCACTTGTCGATCTGTTTCACCATAGGTGGCGCGTCGTTCCGAATGACCAAGGATCACATATGTGGCCCCTGTGTCGGCCAGCATCGGCGCGGAAATATCACCAGTATGTGCGCCAGATGTGTTTTCGTGGCAATCTTGTCCGCCGACCTCGATTTGCATGTCATCGCACACCTTCGCCATAGAGCGCATCAGCGTCGCAGGGGGACAAATCAGAACATCGCACTTCGGTGCGGGGTTGGCGTCGTGCAGGGCTTTTACCTCGGCCAGTGCCTCGCGCAGACCATTCATTTTCCAGTTTCCGGCAGCAAGTTTCTTTGGCATTTAATCGATATCTTTCAGTGCTTTACGTGCCCACTCACAGGCCTCGTTTTGATCATCAAGGGCCGCGTCGGGCAGGGACCAATAGTGCATGGAGCGCATTTTCCCCGTCTTTTTGTCTTCCATCTCGAACTTGTAACTGCCTTCGGCTTCTAGCTCCGCGGCCAGCGCGTCCTTTGCTTTCAGCATTAACACGCCGTCAGATTTGAGGATTGAAAAGATCTGGCCGTCGCAATACAGGCTCGCACCGCCCATCATTTTGCGCGATGTGATACTGCCTAATGGTTCAAACAATTCAGTCGCAAATGCGATATCCTCGTTCGAGACCGCCATTACATGCCTTCGAATTTGATCGATTCACCACAGCCGCAGGCTTCGGATACGTTGGGGTTGTTGAACTTGAATCCCGCTTCGAGCAGGGACACTTCGTAGTCGATTTCCGTGCCAAACAAGAACATTTGCGCCATTGGTGCAATCATCACCCGCGCGCCGTCTTTTTCCACGACTTCATCATGCGGATCCACTTCGTCCACATATTCCATTGTGTATTCCATGCCCGCGCAGCCGCCTTTTTTGACGCCGATGCGTAGGCCTTTTTTGTCGCCATCTGCCATCAATTTAACGATATGCCCTGCGGCCTTATCGGTGATGCTGACTGCGTCTTTTCCGGGGATACCGAACATTACATAAATCCTAGCTCGAGGCGGGCTTCATCTGACATCATGTCCATGCCCCATTGGGGTTCCCAGACCAATTGCGCAGTTACGGACTGCACGCCTGGCACTGCCATAACCGCGTCTTCGACCCAGCCAGGCATTTCGCCAGCCACAGGGCACCCAGGTGCGGTAAGGGACATCAAGATGTTCACATTGCTCGCGTCGTCGATTTCGATGGTATAAATCAGGCCCAGATCAAAGATGTTCACTGGGATTTCAGGATCGTGCACGGAACGGCACGCTTCACAAACAGCTTCGTGCAGCGGATGGTCCGTGGAGGACGGCTTTATCAGCGGTTCGCCTTCCATAGGGGGATTTTCGGCGTTCATATTGGGACCTGCATGTGTTTATTCTTGAGCATTCTTATATGGAATTTAAATCCCACTGTCCAGAATACAAGAGGCTGCATTTTATCCAGTGTTTATCAGGTCTTGCGCGGTGTTGTTGGGCGCACCCGTCGTTCGATATGATCCATCACCTTGGCCGCGACGTTGCGTTTGGTGGATTTTTCGACGCCTTCCAATCCGGGGGAGGAGTTCACTTCGAGCACCATAGGCCCGCTGGAAGAGCGCAGCAAATCCACGCCTGCAAAGTTCAAATTCATCGCGCGTGCAGCTTTCAACGCGGTTTCCCGTTCCCGTTTCGTGATCTTAACAGAGGCCGCAACGCCCCCTTGGTGCAGGTTGGAGCGGAACTCGCCCTCGGCCGCTTTGCGGCTCATGGTGGCAACAACTTTGCCCCCGACCACAAGGCAACGGATGTCTTCACCTGCGGCTTCTTTGACGAATTGCTGGACCAAAAACTCTGCCTTTAGGCCCCGAAAGGCGGAAATTACGCTTTCGGCGGCCTTTTTGGTTTCTGCAAGCACGACGCCCTTACCTTGGGTCGATTCCAACAGCTTTACGATCAAGGGGGCTTTGCCTGCCATTTCCACAAGGTTTTCCGTGTCCTTCGGAGAGGAGGCAAAGGCCGTGGTGGGCATGCCAATCTGATGACGCGCCAAAATCTGGTGGGCGTGCAACTTGTCGCGGCTGGCTGAAATGCCCCACGATCCGTTCACGCAGTAGGTTCCGATGGTTTCAAACTGGCGCACAACAGATGTGCCGTAAGACGTGATCGATGCGCCGATACGTGGGATCACGGCGTCATATTGAGGCAGGACTTTGCCGTCGTAATGCACCTCGGGTTCGGTTGTGCGGATGTTCATATAGCAGCGGGTTGTGTCGATGGTCTCGATCACGTGATCGCGGGCTTCTGCCTCTTCGATCAGGCGTCGGGTGGAATAATTGTTCGGCTCGCGCGTTAGAATCGCAATACGCAGAGGGCGTTTGGTGGCGGTAATTTTGCGTTTTTTGTACAAGTCATAGGAGAGTTCGGGTTGGTTGAACCCCTCAGCAGGGTTTACAATTGTTCCATCAGGAAAGGCTTGGCGGCCCAGCAACATACGATAGGCCATGTTTTTGCGATCCGTCAGGGTCAGATCAATAGGCCATGCGTGTTCGCCAAATTGCACATGCGAGCGGACCACGTAGCGCAGTTCGCTCTCTCCGTTTGATGACGTGACCTCTTTTTGGCCAATCACATCGGCGGAACAGATCACCTCCAGTTTTTCATTGTTAGGATCAGGGTGCACAACGAAGCGCACGCGCGGTTTGGCTTTGGAGCCAAAACTTTCGATATTGGTGGCGTGCAGGGCCGAAGTTTTTGCCCCCGTGTCAACTTTGGCCTTTAATGCAGCCAGTTCCAGATCAGGCAGTGACAGCCACTCTTCCCAGCCCAGTACGAATGGTGCGTTGTTGGCGTCGGCTGGGGTGTCCATGGAGTGTTCTCCTAATCGGGGCTTGATTTATCGCACAGCGTCGGTAGGGAAGCGCCATGTCCAAACGATTTTCTTTTTCCGTCTCGAAGACGCAAGGTCGCGCACGCACTGGGGTGGTGTCAACACCGCGCGGTGATATTCGCACGCCTGCGTTTATGCCCGTGGGGACCGCGGCGACGGTCAAAGCGATGATGCCCGAAAGCGTGCGCGCCACGGGTGCGGATATTCTGCTAGGCAACCCGTATCATTTGATGCTGCGCCCCGGGGCAGAGCGGGTGCACAACCTTGGCGGGTTGCACAAATTCATGAATTGGGATCGGCCTATTTTGACGGACAGCGGCGGGTTTCAAGTGATGAGCCTGACCGATCTGCGCAAACTGACAGAAGAAGGCGTAAAGTTTCGCAGCCACATTGATGGGTCAGAACACAACCTGACGCCTGAACGGTCCATGGAAATTCAAAAGCTGCTTGGGTCTGACATTGTGATGTGTTTCGATGAATGCCCCGCGTTGCCTGCGGATCGCACCCGCATTCGTGAAAGCATGGAATTGTCCATGCGGTGGGCGCAGCGGTCCCGCGATGCTTTTGGGGATCGCCCTGGTTATGCGCTGTTTGGCATTCAGCAAGGCGGGCTTGAGGAAGATTTGCGCGCTGAAAGTGCCGAGGCACTGCGCAAGATTGAGTTTGATGGCTATGCCATCGGAGGTTTGGCTGTGGGTGAAGGGCAGGAGGCCATGTTCGGCTGCCTTGATTTCGCACCAGAGCAACTGCCCGAAGACAAGCCGCGTTATCTGATGGGTGTGGGCAAGCCTGATGACCTTGTGGGTGCAGTGTTGCGCGGCGTTGACATGTTTGATTGCGTGTTGCCGTCGCGGTCTGGGCGCACGGGTCAGGCACAAACGCGGATGGGGCAGG
>CALLAV010000049.1 GCA_938001995.1 uncultured Amylibacter sp.
GAAATGGAGCGGAATTGGCACGTCTGACATGGAAACGGTGACGGGCACTTGGTGGTTTTCTATGAGCAATTCGATCTGTTGCATCAGGTAATTGCGAAAGAGTTTGGGGCGGGTCAGCGTGGTCGTATAGGTGCCAGGTTCACCGACGTGTCCGAAGGCGAGGCGGGTATCCACTTGGGTGTAGGTAAAGGTGGTGATGGACAGTTGCGGGTAGCAAGCGCGGTAGTGGCCTTCGGGGGCTTTGCCTGCCTGGTAGTTGGTGAAGTGGTGGCAGAGGAAATCAGTGGCTTGGGTGTAGAGCGCTTCGATTGCGTCAACGGCATCTGCGGCGTTGTCAAAGCTCTTGGGGGCCTCAAGCGGGGGTTGGATTAGATTTGTAAAAATAGGGTCGATATCGTTCATTTTTGCTCTTCTCTTCTTTTTTGATTGGCGCGGTCCTGCGCTTGCTTAGGGGTCCACAAAAAGTGGGGTCATTTCAAACTTTGTTACGTCCACGAGGCCGAGGTCGGAAATCCTGAGTTCGGGGATCACGACGAGGGCCAGGAGGGAGTGTTGCATGTAAGCATTGTTGAGCGTGCAGCCACATTCGGCCATGGCAGCGACCATTTGGTCGGCGGCCTTGGCCACATCGGGGGCGGGCTGATCTGACATAAGGCCCGCGATAGGGAGTTCGACCATTGCGAGTTCTTTGCCGTCTTTGAACACGCAGATGCCTCCGCCGACCTCGCCCAAGCGGTTTGCAGCGAGTGCCATGTTTTCGCGGGACGTGCCCACGACGATCATGTGGTGGCTGTCGTGCGCAACGGTCGAGGCCATGGCCATGTCGCCTGTGTAGTTAAAGCCAGAGACGAAGCCGTTGGTGACATCGCCCGTGGCGCGGTGGCGTTCAACGAGGGCGATTTGACAGACGTCTTGGGTTGGGTCGCCGTTGACGATGCCGTCGCTGACAGAGAGTTCGGCGGTTAAGGCCTTGGTGGGGGCTTGGTTCTCTACCACGCCAATAACGCGAGCGGTTGCGGTGTTTGCGCCTTCGGGTGCGTCTATCGCAAAGTCGTCGGCAGCTAGGGTTTTGCCAAGCTTGACAGTTCCACGTGTGTTTGCGGGCCAGTTGTAGGCGGTTGGGTCAATGGTGTTCTCACCGTTCAATGCGATGGTCTTGCCCCTTGCGATGACCTGCTCGATGGGGAGTGTTTTGAGGTTGGAGGACAGGATCACATCAGCGCGGCGTCCAGGGGTGATCGAGCCAAGCTCGCGTTCTAGGCCGAAGTGGGTGGCGGTGTTGATGGTTGCCATTTGCAGCGCGATCAGCGGGTCGCAGCCGCACTCGATGGCGTGGCGCACAACGCGGTTCATGTGGCCGTCGTTGACCAACGTGCCAGAGTGGCTGTCGTCTGTGCAAAGGATGAAGTTGCGTGGATCGAGACCCTTTTCAGTGACGGCGGTGATTTGGGTTTCGACGTCATACCACGCAGAGCCGAGGCGCATCATGGAGCGCATGCCTTGGCGGACGCGGGCGATGGCGTCGGCTTCGCATGTGCCCTCATGGTCGTCGGCAGGGCCGCCCGCGGCATAGGCGTGGAAGTTTGGGCCAAGGTCAGGCGAGGCGTAGTGGCCGCCGACAGTTTTGTTCGCCATTTGCGTGGCGGCGATTTCGGCGAGCATTTTGGGATCGCCGTATACGACGCCCGGAAAGTTCATCATTTCGCCAAGGCCGATGATGTTGGGCCATGTCATCGCTTCAGCCACATCGTCTGGGCCAAGTTCAGCCCCTGTGGTTTCTAGTCCTGGCGCGGAGGGGGCGCAGGAGGGCATTTGTACGAAGACGTTGATGGGTTGGGCAAGGGCTTCGTCGTGCATGTGTTTGACGCCTGCCATGCCGAGGACGTTGGCGACTTCGTGCGGGTCAACGAACATGGAGGTGGTGCCGTGGGGGATAACGGCTTGGGCGAAACGGGAGACGGTGAGCATGCCGGATTCGATGTGCATATGGCCGTCGCACAGGCCCGGCAGAATATAGCGACCGTCGGCGTGTATGATTTCGGTGTTCTCGCCAATGCAATGTGACGCGTCGGGGCCGCAGTACGCAAAGCGGCCTTCGCGGATGGCGATGTCGTGGTTTTTCAGCGTTTCGCGGGTGTGCACGTTGACCCATGTGCCGCCCTTGATCACAAGATCAGCAGGTTCGCGCCCCGCAGCGGTTGCGACGAGTTTGGATGCGGAAGCGGGCCATGTGGGAAGGTCTGTGTACATCCCCCAATATTTCACCAGCGCGGAAGTGGATCAAGAGGAAATTGACCAAATGGTTAGGTTTGGCTGGAAATGGCTGCTTGGGGGCGTTGCCCCCGCGCTCTGCGCTCCCCCAGGATATTTTTGACAAAGGAAGTTAGGGGCGTTCGATAGCCACTGCGGTTGCTTCGCCGCCACCGATGCAGATTGCGGCGATGCCGCGTTTCCGGTTGGTGGTTTCAAGCGCGTTGAGGAGAGTGACGAGGATGCGTGCACCAGATGCGCCGATGGGATGCCCCAGCGCACAGGCGCCGCCGCGAATGTTGAGCTTTTCGGGATCGATGTTGAGGTCGCGGGCGAAGGCCATGGGCACAACGGCGAAGGCTTCGTTCACTTCCCAGAGGTCCACGTCGTCTGTACTCCAGCCAAGTTTATCCATCAGCTTTTGCGCCGCTTGGATCGGGGCGGTTGTGAACAAACCCGGTTCTTGGGCGTGGCTGGAATGGCCGAGGATGTTAGCGCGGACTGTTAGGTTCTTTTTAGCAACTGCCGTAGGGGTTGCAAGGACCAGCGCCGCAGCGCCGTCAGAGATAGACGAAGAGTTTGCAGCCGTCACCGTACCCCCGTCGCGAAACGCAGGTTTGAGGTTCGGAATTTTTTCTGGGCGGGCGTTTTGGGGTTGTTCGTCTGCGTCGATGATCACCTCGCCCTTGCGGGTTTTGAGGGTAACGGGTGCGATCTCGTTGGACAGAACATCGGTGCTTCCTGCATCCAATGCGCGGGATAGGGATTGCAGCGCATAGTCATCTTGGGATTGGCGCGTGAATTGATATTTCTCGGCGCAATCTTCGGCAAATGTCCCCATGAGACGACCTTTATCGTAAGCGTCTTCAAGACCGTCGAGAAACATGTGGTCTTTGACCTCG
>CALLAV010000050.1 GCA_938001995.1 uncultured Amylibacter sp.
GCCTTTGTCTTCAAGCTCAAATTTGCCCCAGCGGTTGACGCGGCGGGGCATGTCGATGGCGGCTTGGATGTCCATGCCCCAATCGATGTGCGCGATGATGGTTTGTGCGGTAAAGCCGATGATGCGGCTGCCGCCGGGCGAGCCGATGACGAGGGCGGGTTTGCTGTCTTTCAGCACGATTGTGGGCGACATTGAGGAACGCGGCCGTTTGCCTGGTGCAAGGGCGTTGGCGATGGGTTTGCCATCCGTGTTGGTGCGGAACGAGAAGTCGGTGAGTTCGTTGTTGAGGATAAACCCGCCAGACATCAGGCGCGAGCCGAAGCGGTTTTCCACCGTCGTCGTCATGGAAAGCGCGTTGCCGTAGCTGTCCACAATCGAGAAATGTGAGGTTGAGGGCAGCTCGATGCTGTCGTCATCGGCCCAGTTGAGGGAATGATCGAAGCTGGGGTCGCCTGCCGCTGGTTTTTCGAGCGCGGTTTCGGATTTGAGCAGTGCGGAACGAGTGGCGAGGTATTTTGGATCGACGAGGCCTTTGGTTGGCACTGGAACAAAGTCGCTATCGGCCATGAAGCGCCCGCGATCTGCGAAAGCGAGGCGGGACGCGTCGCCGATGATGCGCCATGTTTCGGGGCTGTCTGGTCCGAGGGTGGCTATATCAAAGGGCTCGATCAGTTTGAGGATTTGCCCGACAGTCAGCGCGCCCGAAGACGGTGGGCCCATGCCGCAGACGTCATAGCCGCGGTAATTCACGCAGACAGGTGCGCGTTCTTTGACCTTGTAAATCGCGAGATCGACGAGGGAGAGCACACCCGGATTACCTTTTGCTCCATGGACCGTGGCGACAATGTTTTTGGCGGTTTCACCGATGTAAAACCCGTCCGCGCCGCTTTCTTGTAGGGCGGTCAGTGTATCGGCGTAGGGTTGGTTTTTTCGCGTATCGCCCGCTTTCAACGCAACACCATTGGGCAAGAAATAATCAGCGGTAGCAGGAAACCTAGACAGACGTTCGGGATCGGCGGCGATGCTGTCTGCCATACGCGGCGAGACGGTAAACCCATCCACGGCGAGGGTTTTGGCAGCGTCAAACAGGCCTGCCCAGTCTTGGTTGCCCCAACGTGCCTGCGCTTGTTCCATCAGCATCGGTGTGCCAGGTGTGCCGACCGAGCGTCCGCCCACAACAGCGTCAAAGAATTTCAGCGGTTCGCCTGTGTCGTCTTGAAACAGCGTCGGAGTCGCCGCGAGCGGTGCGGTTTCACGTCCATCAAGCGTGGTCACTTCGCCAGAAGCAGCGTCATACCAAACCAAAAAGGCGCCACCGCCAAGACCTGAGGATTGCGGTTCAACAAGGCCAAGCACCGCCTGCACCGCGACCATCGCATCCGCCGCTGTTCCGCCCCTGCGCAATACATCAGCACCAGCCTGAGAGGCCAATGGATTTGCGGCGCTGATCATCCAGTTTTGCGCAACAGTCGGCTTGCCCGCATCGCGCGTACCAAGAGCTTCCGTTGCTTGCGCTGACAGGTCTTGGGCCACAACTGGTGCCGCGGACATAGCGAGCAGGGCGAGAATTTGGATGATACGTTTCATGGATGCAGCCTTTTTGGGTCACGATTAGGATAGCCAGATGGGGCGTCTCTGCAAGGCTTTGATCTGTAAAGCCGTTCGGGGAAATTGGACCTAAACGACAGTCACTGCGTTTAGTCAAACCTGTCCGATCCTATTGGAACGGGCGATTTTCCAAACCCGTCACGACATGTGTCGCAGGCCCGTTCAAATTTCTGGGCAGATCATTTGTTTAATTGGGAAGACACCAACGATGAACCGACGTTCCTTTAATGCTACCAGTTTGGCGGCTCTTTTAGTTCCGCTGCCGCAGGTTTCCTTTGCGCAGCACAAGAACCTTGGCGCGCTGGGGTATCAGGTTGCTGAACTAAACGATGGACGCTTCACTAGACGTCATGGAGGGCTGGCAAAACCGCACACCGCTGTAGATGATCATACGGTGTTCCAAGTGGCCTCTTGTTCGAAAACAGTGACTGCACTGGCCATTCTGACGTTGGTCCGCGACGGGCACATAGAACTGGATCAGCCCGCAAACCGCTATCTCAAAGGGTGGCAATTGCCTGGCCCAAGGGGCGCTGATGCTACGATTTCTGAACTGATGTCGCACACCGCGGGAACCACTGTTCATGGGTTTGATGGTTATAAAGCGGATGACGACCTGCCCAATCTGCACCAAATTTTAGCGGGAGGGCATCCTGCCAATTCCAAGCCCGTTCGCACACGCCGTCGCTTGTTTAGCCGTTTCAATTATAGTGGCGGCGGCACGTTGGTTCTGCAACGCGTGATCGAAGACGTTACTGGCACAGATTTTGCCTCCTATACCACTGCTGAGGTTTTGCAGAAAATTGGTGCACCGCGTGCGACTTTTGCGATTGAGCCAGCGGGCGTGTTTGCCCATGGATATTATGTGAACGGAGAGCCGTTGGTGGGCGGGTATAAAAGGCATCCAGAAAGCGCTGCTGCGGGTCTTTGGGCAACTGCATCAGATTTGGTTAAGGTATTACAATCTATACTTCTGTCTTTGGATGGAGCCCCCAACGCGATCATTCCCACTGAACTGGCCCAACGTATGGTTACGCCCGTGAGCCAGGAATCAGGGCTCGGTATTTTTGTTGATCCAAACGGTGCTATTTCACACGATGGGCGAAATCATGGATTCGACTCTGTCATGGTCGCGGAATTGGGAACTGGCAGAATCCGTGCAGCGGTCACCAACCGGAACGGAGCAATTGAAACACAAGTTGGAAATTTCTTTTCGGACTGATCACGACATAAGACATGTCCGCCTCAATAGGGGCGGACAGTTTCCAGTGGCTTTTGCACCCTAGGCCACTGGTGTCTCTGTGCCGTTTGATCCATTTAACGGCATGGATTTAGTTATCGCACAAATGATCAGCACTGCGACGATAGCAATTGCGCTGTTCGGGATTGTCTTTTGTCTAATGCAGACCGAGCACATCCGTGTCAGCCGCAGCTTTGCGTTGTTCCTTGCGGCGGTAGCCCTGAACAACATGCCTGAAGCCTTCAGCCATTTTTCCCAGACACCGCACGAATTCTCCCTTCAGCCGATTGATATCATTCTATGGCTGCCCAGTTCCCTAAGCATGGCGCCGTTGTTTTGGATCTATGTCTCTGTTTTGACATCACCCAAACAGCGGCCACCTGCTCGCCTTTACCTTCACGGGCTTCTTCCTGCCACTGCCGTTCTGACGGGCCTGTTCATGACCGCTTTTCCAGAGGGTTTTTGGGCGACCATTTTTCTTTCGGATACGTTGCCGCCGCTGGGCTTGTGGTCAGCGATTGTTCTTGTGGTCGCATTTCTGGAAATGGCGGTCTTTCCCCAAATGGCGATTTATCTGATTTTGATCGTGCGTCGCATGATGCGTTATCGGCTTATGCTACGGGATTATTACGCAAGTACCGAACAGCATGAACTGCGTTGGATTTACGTAATCGGTGCATTGGGCGCGCTGTTCTGGCTGGGTCAGGCAACTATGTTGGTCATGGTATTTGATCCTGAAACGTCAGAAGTACCGATAGTGATTGTTGGAATTGAAGGTCTTGTAAGCCTTGGTTTGGTGGGGGCGATGACGCTTTGGGGGCTTCGACAGCGCCCGCCTTTGCTGCCAGATGTGCCGGAGAGCGAGGCGACGCCATCCCCGCAGGCAAGTGACAAATATGAAAAGTCCGCGTTAAACCCAGAGGCATCGGCCCGCATCGCGCGGAAACTTCGGGTGGCCATGGAAAAGGACCACTTACACCGCGATCCGAATTTGTCGTTGTGGATATTGGCCCGCCACATTGGTGCGTCCCCAAATTACATTTCGCAAACTTTGAATGAAGCGATCGGTGAAAGTTTCTTTGACTTTGTGAATGGCTACCGCATTGCAGATGCCAAGACGCGTCTTTCAACAACCAATGATACCGTTTTAACCATCACCTATGATGTGGGATTTAATGCACGATCCTCGTTCTATAACGCGTTCAAACGTGTCACTGGTCAAACCCCCACAGGGTATAGAAATCTGTCTCAACGTGATGGGATGGACGACAACAAAGCTGGATTGAGCGACTTCTGATCCCGTTACTATTGATCAGAAAGAAACCTAAATGAAACGATACCTCTTCTTAGCTGTGCTTGGTCTAAGCGCGTGTGAATCCCCAGCAGAAATTTCTGCGCGCCAACAACTCGACGCGGCCTGCGTTGCGGGGAACCTTCAAGCGTGCGCCGCTGTTCAACAAAGGGTCGCGGCAGAAAACCAAGCGCTCGCAACCAGTGTCATTGGCTTCTAGTCCATATGGCTTGGTTTGTTGGGCTTAAGAAAAAGCGTTTGCAGACACGGGTCCGCCCAACGGTTTGGTCTTCCCTCTCCAAAACCGAGACCAAGCCTGAGCGGACTGGAATGTTTGTTAAACTTCTGTTTGGCGGAGCCTTCGGAGCTATCTTTGGTGCAGGGGCGGGCTGGTTGGCGTTCAATACAATGACCAGCGCCGTAGGCTTTGGCTGCGCGATTGCATCTGGCATTTGCGGTGTCATGCTGTCCTCGACCTTCACAGACGACTGACCAAGCCAATGGTGCGCCAGTGACACCGCGTCCCTAACTGGCGCACCCAAGACCGTGACAGGGGCGGAAATATCTGCCCCTGTCAGTTTGCGTTTCACCGATAGCATCAATATTTTTAGGCCAAAGCCAGCATCGCAATCCTGTTCAGCGGATATTTCTTTCCTATGCTGAATGGTGCATGGTCGATCTAAACACTGCATTCGGGGTATTTAAAATGAAAAGAGTATTGCTTGGACTTATGGCAAGTATTTGCATGTTTTCAGCACCAATTCAGGCTCAAGATACTGCACGTCCTGCCAAAGTTTTCACTGTCGCAGAACAAACGAGCCAAGTGGTTCGAAGATACCCGGGTTTGGTGCTGCCAAGCCAAGAAATTGAATTGTCTTTCCGCATTTCTGGCAGCCTAATTGAGTTGCCAGTTCTGGCATCCCAGCAAGTCCTCAAGGGGGATGTTATCGCGCAACTTGATACGCGTGATCTAAAGTCGCAAGCGGCGCAAATGCAAAGCGCGATAGATCAGGCCGTGGCGCAATTGAGTCTTTTGAAATCAGGGGCGCGGGCGCAGGAAATCGCAGCTTTGGAAGCCGCGCTCGACGCATCCCAAGCACAGTTTTCGCAAGCAGAGGACAATGTTGTGCGGTCTCGTCAGTTGGCTGAGCGTGGCACTGTATCCACTGCAAAGCTCGATCAAGACGAGGCAGCTTTGCGCGTTGCGCAAGCCGATGTTCGTGCAAAACAAGAAGAGCTTTCACTGGCCAAAGAAGGGGCACGCAGTGAAGAAATCGCATCAGCAGAGGCAAGCATCCGAGGATTGCAAGCCCAGCTAGGAACAATTCAGGACAGTATTTCAGACGCCACTTTACGTGCGCCGTTCAATGGCATCGTGGCGCGGCGCGATGTCGACAATTTCACCAACATTCAGGCAGGACAGGCGGTGGTGCTGCTGCAAGCTCTGTCCATTATCCATGTCTCTTTTGATGTTCCCGCCCCAGATGTCACACAATTGGCTGCAAGCGGACCAGAGAATATTTCAAACACGGTCATTCTGGATGCGTTACCGGGTGAACTGTTTCCTTCTGAAACAGTCGAATTTTCCGTTCAGGCCTCAAGTGGGACACAAACCTATCGCGGTCGTGTTGCAGTGAAAGTTCCAGAAAATGCGCTGATCCTGCCAGGAATGGTGGGTACGGTGATCACCTCGGCGCCCGGTGCTAAATCACACTTGTCTGTGCCTTTGACTGCGATTGCCGCCACCGCAGAAGGAAATTCTAAGGTGTGGGTCGTGGACAACGACAATACAGTGTCAGAACGGTCAGTCACGTTAGGTGAGCTGATCGGCGCGTCTGTCGAAGTGACCGAAGGGTTGCAAAGTGGTGAAACGATTGTGTCCGCAGGTATTTCTGCTCTGGTTCCGGGGATGAAGATTCGCCCCGTTGATAAGATCGGGGGATAAGGTCATGGACCTCGCTAAATTTGCGTTAGAGAAGCGGCTTATCTCTGCGATCGCAACGTTACTGATCCTTGTTTCTGGGTATTTTGCTTACACAGCTTTGCCGCGATTTGAAGATCCAGAGTTTGTGATCAGACAAGCCCAAATTGTGACTCCATACCCCGGGGCCACGGCCAAAGAAGTCGCTGAAGAAGTGACGGATGTCATAGAGACGGCGTTGCAACAACTTCAAGGTGTCAAAGAAGTCCGCTCTGTTTCATCCCCAAGTCTGAGCAACGTCTCTATCGAGTTCACTATTGCGAGCACAAAAGACTATGACGCGCTGTACCAACGTTTTGCCCAAATGCGGGCTAAGGTCGATGATGCCCAAACCAATCTTCCGCCAAACGCGCTCGAAAGTACGGTGTTTGATGATTTTGGTGATGTGTTTGCCCTATATTTTGGGATCGTCGGTGATGGGTATTCTCTTAGTGAATTACACCAATACGCCAAAGATCTTCAAAGGGACCTTGTAACGGTTCCAGGCGTGTCAAAAATTACCCTCTCTGGGGTGCAGGACGATGTCGTTTACGTGGAATATGCGCCAGCACGTTTGATCGAATTGGGCCTCGCGCCGAGCCAAATCGCGGACATCCTGACGGGTCAAAACTTGGTTTCACCTGCGGGCTCTTTGGTTGCAGGAAATCAGCGCCTTGAATTGCGACCCACCTCCGCGGTGGCTTCCTTAGAAGACTTGGGCGCGCAGTTGATCACGAACCCACAGACCGGCGTTGCGTTCCGTCTTTCAGATATCGCAACCATTTCGCGCGGCATTAAAGAGCCGGCAACCTCTTTACTGTTTCGCGATGGGCGACCCGCGATTGGGATCGGCATTTCCAACACCATCGGTGGGAACGTTGTGAACATGGGCGAGGCCGTGAAGGCGCGGATGGAAAATTTGATTTCCGAGCGCCCGATAGGAATCGAAGTATTGCCGATTTCGGATCAGTCATCGAGCGTCAAAGCGTCCGTGAATGACTTTGTTTTGAACGTTGCATTGGCGTTGGTCATCGTTGTGGGAACGTTGCTGATCTTTATGGGGCTGCGGTCTGGTATTTTGATGGGTGGCATCCTGATGGTGACTGTCGCAGGCACCTTAATGGGGATGTATCTTTATGGACTCGACATGCAACGGATTTCGTTGGGCGCACTTATTATTGCGCTTGGTATGCTGGTGGATAACGCCATCGTGGTGGTCGAAGGTACGCTTGTGCGTGTCCAAAAAGGGGAAAGCCCTGCATCCGCCAGCCAATCAGTCGTTGCACAGACCAAGTGGCCGTTGTTGGGAGGCACGGTGGTTGGGTTCTTGGCGTTTTCGCCCATCGGGTTTTCGCCTGACAACACAGGGGAATTTGCAGGTAGTTTGTTTTGGACCATTGCCATCGCGCTGTTGTTTTCATGGTTGGTTGCGATCTGGCTGACACCCTATTTCTGCACGCTGATGTTAAAATCAGGAAAAGTTACCGAAAAACCTGAAAATGCAATGCTGCGTGGGTATCGTCGGCTTTTGGGCACAGCAATCCGCGTTCGGTTTATCACTGTCGCCGTTGTCATAGGATTGTTCGTTTCAGCAATCGCTATGTTTAGCCAAGTCCCAGCGGGGTTCTTTCCTTCGTCCACGCGCGCGCAATTTGTTGTGGATTACTTTTTGCCCAACGGCACAGATATCACCCAAACGGAAGCCGACCTGTTGCGCGTCGATGAATACATTCGCACGAAGGACGGCGTGACGGGAACAAACCTAGCGGTTGGTTCGGGGCACACGCGATTTATGCTGACCTATGATAGCGAAGATGCCAGCCCGTCCTATGGCCAACTTCTGGTGGATGTCGAAGACTACAGACAGATAGAAGACCTGCGCGCGGAAATTCAGGGATGGATCGATTCCGAATTCCCAAACGCTGCGGCGAAGGTGTGGAAGTTCATTCTTGGTCCAAGCGGTGGCTCTAAAGTGGAGGCACAGTTTCGCGGGCCTGATGCCGCGGTTTTACGAGACTTGGCAGAGCAAGCAAAACAGATCATGGCTGACGCTGGTGCCATTGCCATCAAAGACGATTGGCGCGAACAGGTCCCTATCATTCGCCCTGCAATTAACGTGGCGAATGCAAGGCGGTTGGGTCTGACGCAGGGCGAGATTTCTGGTGCGCTTTACGGCCATCTTTCAGGGTCGAGCGTGGGGACATTTCGGGAAGGGGATAACCTTCTGGACATCATTATGCGCCCCGTAGAAAGCGCAAGAAACGATCCATCTGCCTTGCACGACATTCAGATTTTCAGTCAGATCGCGGGCGGATACATTCCCGCAACCCAAGTTGTCGACAGCTTCAATGTGGTTTTCGAGGCCGGAAACTTGCGCCGCATTGACCGCGAATTGGCAATCACCGCACAATCTGACAACGCGCCGGGCGTCTTGTCTGGCGATCTATTCGACCAGGTGCGTGGGCCAATTGAGGAAATCAATTTACCACCGGGTTACGCATTCGAATGGAAGGGCGAATTTGGCAGTTCGGCCGAAGCGAATGCAGGGTTGGCCGCCACGATGCCCCTAGGTTTTGGGGCAATGATCCTTGTTGTTCTGTTCTTGTTTAATGCAATCAGACAGCCGCTTATCATCTTTCTAACAGTTCCTTTGGCCCTCATTGGTGTCATTTGGGGGCTGGCTGGAACACAAACGCCGCTGGAATTTATGGCAATCCTCGGTGTGTTATCGCTTACAGGGATGCTCATCAAAAATGCGATTGTGTTGATTGACGAAACAGACAGCCAGATTGGCGAGGGCAAAGCCCGTATGCAAGCGGTCATCGATGCTGCCGTCAGCCGTGTGAGACCCGTTTCCTTAGGTGTGCTGACTACGGTGTTGGGCGTGTTGCCATTGCTGTGGGACCCATTTTTCAAATCACTCGCAGTGGTCATCATTGCAGGACTTAGCTTCGCAACACTTCTTACGCTGATTGTGGTTCCCGCTCTTTATACAATTTTCTTTCAGGTGAAGGCTGACGAAACCTAAAGCACAGCGTTGATTAAGATGGCCCTTGAAGCGGGACACAGCCATAGAGACAACGGTCTTTGGTTGTTTCTGGTCTCGACTAACACTGGGGGAATTAACAGATGGCAGTCCCTAGGTCTGCACAATTTTTCGCATAAATGTTTGAAAGTTATTATATAAAAACTTAGTTGTGATTTTGTTACCTCAATTTTTACCACGCTAGACTGTGAAAACGCTTTACTGTGTCAAAAAATTATTTGATTTACTTTCAACACCCACTCACGGGCGTATCCCTTAGCCCTCTCTTTACGCCGTCAGAAAAGGAAATCTGAATAAGATAATGTGGCAGCATCGACATTCTCGAGTACAATGAAAGGCTTAACACTTTGGCCCTGTTTAATCTGACCGTCATAAAAAAGCGCAATCTCCGTGTCCGCACCGTTTTGAACGGCATCGAATTTCACGGTCCCAATCTCATTGTAAGCGAAACACTTTGATAAACCCACAAAACTCCCATTAAGGCTAAATGAGAAAAATTCTGCGAGCATTGTTAAGCTTGTCAGGTCAATTTTATCTATCCCTGCTTCAAAATCAGTTATGATGTCGTGGGCCGTAAGTGAGGCAAAGATAAATTCATCGGCACCAGAGCCGCCTGTAAGCAAATTCTCTCCAACGCCCCCTTGTACGATGTCCGCCCCGTCACCTCCGTTCACTCTATCATCTCCATCGCCTCCAAAGAGGGAGTCATTACCATGACCACCAAAGAGAATGTCATTTCCCATGTTGCCCTCGATCAGGTCATCAGAGTTTCCTCCAACTAACGTGTCTTGGGTTTCATTGCCCCAAAGATGTAAGTAGCCCGTTCCAGGGTCGGCCTTCGCAACAATTATCCTTACAACCTCAAAAGCAGAAAGCGAAATTTCCAAATAGCCATTTGAAAAATCGATATTTTCGCGAATGGTCCCGGTATCAGTAATTCTTTCAACCCACACATGAGAAACAGCTCCAAAATTGGAGAATTCAATTCTTTGACCGACTACCTCAGCACCGTTCGCCGAGAGAAATATTACTCCTTTTGCGTCATCTTCGAATGCGTATGCTGCATAAGTGCTAGTAGACCCTTCATCCATTAGCGATGTTTCAATTTGAAAAGTACCAATCAGAGATTCTGACATCAATCGGTACGCCTCAAAGTATGGAGCATAGGAGATTTGACCATTTTCTACTGTTGATGAATTTGTGCCATTCCCAATCCAAGAACCAATCCCCCAGTTGGCTGCATAGTCAAAACCCATTTCAAACAATCCAGAGAAAAGAGAAAGGGTCGCCCCAGCGGCAATTAGGTCGTGGTTGCCAGTATTGCCCGATAACGCACTCCAAGCGGGCATAAAGTGCTCGATGGCGTCTGGGTCTCCACCCACCGAAGCAATAAGTGAGAGCATCTTTGCATAGGATTGATTAATCACCCAGCTATGTTCAATTTCGTTGATATCGTCCAATTCAACGGACAAGCCATGGTGAATCGCTTTTACAATATCTACTTCTGCAAACAAAAATTTCTTGTTCATGATTTGAAAATTTTCTTCGAGTGCATCGATCCATACTGGACCACCTACTTGAATAGCGACTTTGAATGAAACATTGGGATGGGAGTCTCTAAATGCGTGAACCGCTTCCAAACATGCCATCGCATATGCTGAATAGGTGTCAAAATCATTCGGTGAATCTGGTGTTGCAAAATTCGAGTTCCACCCAAAAAAATCCTCATTACCAATTTCAAGGATGAACTCACTCGGCAGATTTCCATCGTTGTATATGGCATTTAAAAAGAGGTTTTCTAGAAACCCTTCCACATCGCTTTTTAGAGCGCCGTAATGTACGTGGTCAGAAGCCACAAATGGTATTTCCAAGTCTGTGTCATCATCTGTGTTCCTATTAACTGGTGCCTTAAGATACTGAAATTCCGGCAGAACCATAGAATACGAGCAGTTTGAGATTATCGCTTTTTTTAATGACTCGCTAAATCCAACGTGTCCTTCCGAGATCAAGCCAGGGTGCAACAAATCCGGGTAGCTTAAGCTGAAAGCAGCATAATTGGACAACGCGTCTAAGAAGGTTTGAGTTATAGCTCCATCAAAAGAAGTGGTTGGGTCAAACGGATTCGGGTTAGACCCATTATTGAAGTCATTGTGATCAAACTCCCAAATACCATTTACTTGATGAGCAAAGCCATCGGGTAGCTCTCCGTCAGGGTATCTAACTAAATTCAATGCCGAATAATCTGCGACGATATCAAAGTGGTCGCCATATTCAACGTTGGCATCACCCGACGGATTAGGTTGGGTATCTATCAAAATTCCTCCAAACAGTGTTGGAGGAATCTCTTGGCTGAACTCGCTTGAGTTTGGCATCGTCACATAATTCGTGTCTGCAAAATTTAGAACCAGCGTCATTTGATACCTCAAAATGGTGAAATATTTTGACCCTCTTGCCTAATCTTGAATGGTGAGCTTCTTGTTAATTTGCTGCGGACACTTAGTGGAAATTTTAGCTCCATTTTTAAAAAAACTGAACATTTCATCGACCACAAGTTCCTTCTTTGTTTCGGAAACAGACCAAATCAAATTGGAACGATATCCCAACTTTAATAAGCCGAGCCTCTTCAAATCAAAAATGCTAAGTTCGCGGAACTGACTTGTCGTGGGCTTCGAAAACAATTGGCTAGACTCCATTTTCCTTAGTGTAAAATGGGGGTCGTGACTCACCCCACCCTCCTTTCAATTAACAGATATCTCATACAACACGAATGTCGGGGGTTTTGTACGCAAGCCGCTGTGAACAACGCATGGAGGGTGAGCATGAAAATTCCTTCGCCTCAGGCCTAAATTGTTCCGCCCTATGATGATTAAGGTCTTCAGGCAGGCCTGTTACTCGAGTGCCCATAGGTTAAATTACTGCGTAGCAAGACTTAGCAAGCTTACATTGTTGTCTTCAATTATTTTAGCACTTGGTGAATGAACGTCAGCTTTAGGGACAAAGTGCCTATCCGCAGAAAATCAGGGTAGTTCACCAGGCCTTTTATCAAGCTAGAGTAAAGTTCTTGGAAGGCGGAGATACATCTCAAAGCAGTGGCGTTACACTTAAAGCTGGATTTGATTTGGCAAATATTCGC
>CALLAV010000051.1 GCA_938001995.1 uncultured Amylibacter sp.
TTGATCCAACTGCCGACCTGCCCGTGTGGGGCGGGGTCGTAGTAGGAAATGAGCGCAAAGACAGTGATCGCGCTGGCGGTGTAAA
The DNA here is from genome assembly GCA_938001995.1 of uncultured Amylibacter sp. Taxonomy (GTDB): domain Bacteria; phylum Pseudomonadota; class Alphaproteobacteria; order Rhodobacterales; family Rhodobacteraceae; genus Amylibacter. The sequence continues at coordinate 86 of CALLAV010000051.1, forward strand.
AACCGAGCGCTTTGCCCATCCAGAACACACAGATCGCGCCTATAATCAGGCCCGGTAGTATGTTCATCCAAGTTTTGGCGGAAATGGTGACGCTGCTCTTTGCGGGTTTGACGAATGTGGCGGCAAAGGTCCAAACCGAAAGCGCCACAAAGATGGTGGAGATCAGGCGCGGGAAGACGAAAGCCTCGGCAGGGGTTTGGGTGTAGCTGATCCATGCGACCCAAAGGCCGATGGCCATGATAATCCCTGCAGGGATAGCGTGCTCTAAGCGGTTCATGAGGCACTCCCAGATTTGCGGCTGCGCAGTTCCAACCAGACAGAATAGCTGATGGAGGCGACGACCATGAGGATCAGCACCATGTTCAGGGTTCCTGTGAGGAAGTAGGTGGCGATGCCGTTTTGCGCGTTGGCGATCATGGAGCCCTCAACGAAGTTGCCTTCGGCAATTGGCCCAAGGATCAGGCCAAGCACGAGGGGCGCGGCCGAGTAGCCATAACGTTCGAGGAAATACATGCCCACGCCGAGGATCATCATGACATAAACGTCGTTCATGGAGGTTTGCACCGAATAGCTGCCAAAGATAGCGAGTGCGAGGACGATGGCCGCCATAATGTGTGGCGGGACGCGGGCGATACGCGCAGCATAGCCTGCAATAGCGAGGCCAAAGACACACATCAGGACTTGGCCGATCAGCATAGAATTGATGAACGGCCATACCACAGCGGGGTAATCGCGAAAGATGTTTGGACCAGGGAAAATTCCGTGGATGATCAGGCCACCGAGCAGAACAGCCGCTGTTGGGCTGCCTGGGATGGACAGTGTCAGCAGCGGAACAAGTGAGGGGCCGACCATCGCGTTGTTCGCGCTTTCTGCTGCAATCACACCTTCGGGGTGGCCCGTGCCGAATTTCGCGCGATCTGGTGAGAAGTTCTTTGATTGGTCATAGGCGACCAGCCCCGCGATTTGGCCACCCACACCGGGGATTAGACCGATGATAGAACCAACCGTTGTGCCGATGCCAAGGGCGCGGACGGAAGAGAACACTTCGCGCACGGATTTCATCAGCGGATGCGGTTTCACGTCAATCACTTCCATGTCTTGGGCTTGGCGGCCCTTTGCGAACATGGAAATCACCTGCGGGATGGCGAACAGGCCGATGAGGGCTGCGATGATGTTGATGCCGCCAGACAGGGACGAGTGGAAGATAAACCGCTGTGTGCCAAGGATATCGTCAAAGCCGATGGTGGAGAGCCAAAGGCCGATGCACCCTGCAAGCAGACCTTTGACAACTGACCCACCACCCAGCGTTCCGATGATTGTGACCCCGAGGATTGCGACCCAAAAACTTTCGGATGGACCAAAAGCCAGCGCCCAAGTTGCGAGCACAGGGGTAAGGAAGATAAGGAGAAAAACGCCAATCACGCCGCCAAAAAGGGATGCAAGGAACGAGACCTGCAAAGCACGCGCACCTTCGCCCTTTTGCGCCATGGTGTGACCGTCAAGCGTTGTGGCGATGTTTGCTGGAGCGCCCGGAATTTTGAGCAGAATCGCGGAAACCGCGCCGCCAGCGACTGTCGAGGTATAGAGCGCACCAAGCAGGATCAGGCCCTGAGCGGGTTCCAATTTGAAAGTGAACGGAATGGCAAGGGCCACGGCCATGGTGGGCGATAAACCCGGCGTTGCGCCGAGGATCAGGCCAAAGATGGTACCGATCAGCAAAAGGCCAAAGGACCAGAGGGTAAACACCTCGCCGAAGTAGTAGATAAAGTCCATTCCGCCTCCCAACGAATGACGTGTCGCGGCCAACAGAATGGCCTTTGACGATCTCTTAGGGTATGGAATGAAAATAGTATTGCAAATGTTTTCATAAAATCACCGTTTGGAGCATGTTTTATGGCGCGAAAACAAGAAGGTAAGGTTGATATTGTGGCCGTTGCACGTGCTGCAAAGGTATCCGCATCTACGGTATCGCGCACGTTCAACCACCCCGATTTGGTGAATCCCGCGACTCGTAAAAAGATAGATCGCGCTGTTCGTCGCCTGGGTTACATCCGCAATCGGGCAGCGCAGGCCATGCACGGGAAACGCTCAGGAACGGTTGGTCTGGTGGTTCCGACGATTGATCACGCGATCTTTGCGGAATTGGTGCAGTCGTTTTCCGAAACGCTGGAAGCAGCGGGGTTTACGATCCTGATGACGTCACACGGGTATGACCTTGAACGGGAATACACGGTGGTTCGCAAATTGCTGGAGCATCGTGTGGATGGTGTGGCGTTGATCGGGTTGGAACATTCCGAGGAAACCTATCATCTTTTGGAACAGCAAAAGCTGCCAGCGGTGGCCATCTGGAATTATAATCAGGGATCACGCATTTCCTGTATTGGTGCGCAAAATTTGGATGCGGGTCGATTGGCGGCGCAACATTTGTTGAACCTTGGACATCGCGACATTGGTGCAGTGTTTCCTGATACAAAGGGGAATGATCGTTCGTTTGACCGCTTGTGTGGTGCAAAGGCGGCTTTGGCAGATGCTGGGATTGTTGTGTCTGAGGCGCGCCAGTGGACGACGCCCTACAGTGTGGCGCAGGCAAAGGCTGTGTGTTTGGAGTTGATGGCCCAGACAGATCGCCCCACGGCGTTGCTGTGCGGCAATGACGTGATTGCCCAAGGGTGCTTGTATGCTGCAATGCAAATGGGCCTGCGTGTGCCCGAGGACATTAGCGTGATGGG
>CALLAV010000052.1 GCA_938001995.1 uncultured Amylibacter sp.
TACCCCAAGTACCGCCTGGCGCAGGAGCACTTGCAGCAGCAGCGCCCCACGTACCACCCGTAGAGCCGCCACCTGTGAACCCTCCGTTGGAAGCCATTGACCGGATAGAAGTTCCTTGTGCCTTTCGCTTCATAGATGCCATACGCTCTTCTCGTTTCTTCGCATTTATCTCTTGAAGACTCAACTTTCGTGTGGTTTTACCAGCGACCGCACTGCCAGAGGTGTCAGGCGCGGCGACGTCTTGCACGTCAAGTTCGTCAATCAATCGCTTAATCGCATCGCGTGTGCTGGCAGTATGGAAAGCATCCACCAAAGCGGTTGCCATGACGGTTCCAACGCCGTCGATGTTGTTCAAATCCTCCCAAGCCGCGCCTGTTTTTTCGGCGGCCTCCTGCATTGCTGCAAAAAACGCATCCCAACTTCCGTAATGTCGCGCCAGCATTGCGCCGCTGGTTTCGCCCACGTGGCGAATGCCGAGCGCGAAGATCAGTCGGTTGAGCGGGATTTTTCGTTTGTCATTGATCGCTTCAAAAAGGTTCGCAACCGAGGTTTCGCCAAAACCGTTGCGGTTCTTTAGTTTGGCAATTGGATTGGCCGCATCGCGTGCTTGAAGTGTGAAAATATCGGCGGGCTCTTTGATGGGCAGGGTTTCATCGTCAAAGAACATCTCAATCTGCTTTGCGCCCAGGCCATCGATGTCGAATGCCGCACGAGACACAAAATGCTTCAGCTTTTCAACGGCTTGCGCGGGACAAATCAAGCCGCCAGAGCAATAGGCAACGCTGTCACCGTCTTCGCGCACAACGTCTGATCCGCATTCCGGGCAGATTTTGGGAAAATCATAGGGTTTGCTATCTGCACTGCGTTTGCTGATGTCCACATCGCGGACTTTAGGAATGACATCGCCTGCGCGATAGATTTCGACCCAATCGCCGACGCGCAAATCGCGGCCTTCGCGGATCGGTGCGCCTTTGGAATCGCGCCCCGCGATGTAATCGGCGTTGTGCAGTGTGGCGTTTGACACAACCACGCCGCCGACCGTAACAGGTCTCAAACGGGCCACAGGGGACATTGCCCCTGTGCGGCCCACTTGGATTTCGATGGCTTCTAACGTGGTATAGGCCAGTTCGGCGGGGAATTTGTGCGCAATAGCCCAACGCGGTGTTGTGGATCGAAAGCCAAGGCGCGATTGTAGGGTCAGATCGTCCACTTTGTAGACCACACCGTCGATATCATAGCCAAGGGTCGCGCGTTGCTCTGCTATTTCTGCGTAATGTGCCAGCAGTGTTTTCACGGTTTCATGGCGGCGCGTAAGCGGGTTTGTGGTAAAACCAAAAGAATTAAGACGTTCAATCGCCCCGAATTGCGTGTCAGCAAGCGGTTCAGACAGTTCGCCCCACGCGTAGGCAAAGAACAATAAGGGGCGCGATTTGGTAATTTCTGCATTGATTTGGCGCAAAGAACCAGCAGCGGCATTGCGCGGATTTGCGAAAGTTTTTCCACCCTTTGCCTCTTGTGCTGCATTCAAGGCGTCGAAATCCGCGTGGCTCATGTAGACTTCGCCGCGCACCTCAAGCACCTCTGGGGCACCCGTAATTTTATGGGGCACGTCGCTGATAGTGCGCGCGTTTGCGGTCACGTTTTCGCCGACTTGCCCATCGCCCCGTGTCGCGGCTTGCACAAGTATCCCGTTTTCATATCGCAAGGACAGTGACAGGCCGTCAATTTTCGGTTCTGCCGTAAACGCCAGTGGATCCTTGTCCCGAAGCCCCAGATATTTTCGAACGCGGGTGGCGAATTCTGTGACGTCTTCATCAGTGAAAGCATTGCCAAGGGACAGCATGCGTACCGCATGTTCAACTTTGGAAAATGCCGCTGAAACGGGTGCGCCCACCTGATCGGAAGGGCTGTCGCTGCGTTTTAGGGTGGGAAAGTGGGATTCAATCTCTGCGTTTCGGCGTTTTAGTGCGTCGTAATCTGCATCCGACAGAGTTGGCGCGTCTTTGGTATGATAGTCAGTATTTGCACTGGCCAAAACTGCGGCCAATCGGGCCAGTTCAGATTTGGCTTCTTGCTCTGACAATTCGGATGGTGCGCGCTCCGCTGACATTCGGTCTTCCTGTCGTGATCTGTTCAGACCGTTTTATGGGTGATCTCAGGTTTGGTCTAGGGACATAGGCACACAAAAAGAAACCTCCGAGTGATCGGAGGCTCTTTAGGATTGGAGGGAGTGGTAATTCGTAAGGTAAAGCTACGCAGAGGCCGCGATTGGTTCGTCGTCCACCGAAGCCACTGGATCGCGCAGAACATAACCCCTGCCCCAAACGGTTTCGATGTAGTTTTCGCCGCCCGTCGCTTCGGCAAGTTTTTTGCGCAGTTTGCAGATGAAAACGTCGATGATTTTCAATTCGGGTTCGTCCATGCCGCCATAAAGATGGTTAAGGAACATCTCTTTGGTCAGCGTCGTGCCTTTGCGCAGGGATAGAAGTTCGAGCATCTGATACTCTTTGCCGGTGAGGTGAACCGTGTCACCCGCAACCTCGACCGTTTTGGCGTCAAGGTTCACGCAGATTCGACCTGTTTCAATCACTGATTGTGCGTGCCCTTTGGATCGGCGCACAATTGCGTGGATGCGGGCAACCAATTCTTCGCGGTGAAACGGCTTTGTTAAATAATCATCCGCGCCAAAACCGAATCCCTTAACCTTTTCGGCGGCGTCGTCATTACCTGACAGAATCAGGATCGGCGTTTGCACTTTGGCCACGCGCAATTGGCGTAGAACTTCGTGCCCTGTGATGTCTGGAAGGTTCAAATCAAGCAAGATTAGATCGTAATCATAAAGCTTTGCCAGATCGATACCTTCTTCGCCAAGATCCGTGGCGTAGACGTTCAGGTTGGCATTGGCCAACATAAATTCGATGCTTCGGGAAGTCGTTGGGTCATCTTCAACCAATAATACGCGCATTTTTCATCCAATCCTTGGTGTTACTGTTAACGCAGTGTCACACCAGATGGTTAACCAGAGGTTACGGTTCTTAACTTTTAACAACACTACCTTAAGTAGTCTAGTGATTGGCGTAAATATTGCGGATGGCGCATTTGGCCGACTACGGTTGGCGATACTTTTGCAGTGCCGTCACGCGCAAGGCCGCTGGCCCATGCGCCCGAACGGCTGAAATCCATTCGCTCAGTTCATCAGTCGTGAGGTCATAAGTGTCACAGGCTTCTTTGTCGGTGATCAAACCGCCAACGACAGCGGCGACCACCTTTGCCTTGCGTCGCGCAACCCAGCGTGACGTGTTTTTGGGAGGCAGATCTGATCTGCTGAGTGTCGAGCCATCTGGTAGCGTTACAAAAACGGGGCCCATTTCCTTGCGGATATACATGACGTACCTTTGCGGTTTGTTTTGAGCGGTTCAATTTTACCCAGAAGCGCAATTCCCTGCCTGCGGCCAAGGTCACAACGGGATGTGCGTTGTGGGTTGCTTCAAATAAATGTCGAAACGCTTTATTCGGTCAAAATCTGCTCAAACTCCTAACAATGGGTGAAGCCTGCTCTTGAGAACATGTAAGGTTTTACTATATTCCGTCACAAAACCGATGTATCGGCCCCCTACTGAATCGATGACCCCATGCCACTGGATGCCCCAAAACCAGCCCTGAACTCTATGGGCTTTGCCAAAGACCCAAAGGACACACGTGTTTTGGTCGCCATGTCTGGCGGCGTCGACAGTTCTGTGGTTGCTGCTCAATTGGCCTCCGAGGGCTATGACGTCGTTGGAATCACGTTACAACTTTATGATCATGGTGCGGCACTCGCTAAAAAAGGGGCATGTTGTGCGGGGCGTGATATCCACGATGCTCGCCGTGTGGCCGAGGAAATGGGCTTTCCCCATTACGTTTTGGACTATGAAAACAAGTTCAAAGAGAGCGTGATCGACGAGTTCGCTGACAGCTATTTGGCAGGTGCGACGCCTGTTCCGTGTATTCGCTGCAATGAACGGGTGAAGTTTCGCGATCTTTTGGAAACCGCCAAAGATTTGGATGCGGATTGTATGGCGACGGGTCACTACATTCAGCGGTTCATGGGTGATGAAAAGGCGGAACTGCATAAAGCGGCGGATGGGGATCGGGATCAAAGCTATTTCCTGTTTTCCACCAAGCAAGAGCAGTTGGATTACCTGCGCTTTCCGCTTGGGCATCTGAAATCAAAGGATGAAACCCGTGCGCTGGCCAAAAAGTTCGGCCTGCCTGTGGCGGATAAGCCTGACAGTCAAGACATTTGTTTCGTGCCAAACGGATCTTATGCGGCCGTTATCGAAAAGCTGCGTCCAGGCGCTGCGGACCCTGGCGAAATTGTGCACATGGACGGTGAAGTGCTGGGCGAACATAAAGGTGTGATCCATTACACCATCGGTCAGCGGCGTGGGCTGGGCATTGGTGGGCGCGAACCGCTGTATGTGATCAAGTTGGACGTGGACAAGAAACACGTAATTGTTGGACCGAAAGAGGCCCTAGCAACCCGAACAGTTCCCGTGCGCGAGATTAACTGGCTTGGAGATGAGCCGTTTGAAAGCCGCGAAGAATGGCATGTCTCTGTGCGTGTGCGATCCACCCGCGCGCCAAAGGAGGCGATTGTGCGGCCTTTGTCAGCCACAGAAGCCGAGGTGGAATTGCTGTCCCCGGAAGAAGGCGTCGCCCCTGGCCAAGCCTGTGTGTTTTACGAAACCGAAGGCACACGCATTTGGGGCGGTGGCTGGATCTGGCGCGGGTATTAACGACACTTTTTGTAGTGTTTTACTGACTTTTCTAGATAGCATTTGGATAATATTCATAACGCAAGTTCATATTAAGAGCTTACGTTTTGGGGCTATCCCATTCCAATTGTGTTCGAATGAACAAAATTGCCCCGAAAAAACACAAAAACGCACCAATTCAAGCCTTTGGTTATCACAACAAGCACCCATGTGCTGACTGTAAAACCGCTGGCTTTAAAAGGCTGGCCGAAGCAGTAGGGCAAATCAATGGCTATCGTAAACGACCAAACGTATGCAGACAATTTTGATCCAGGGGCGAACCCGACTTTACCGTTCAATGCAACGGTGATTGCTTTAGAACTTAATGATGTGGACGACAACGGCGTCATTGATGCGAACGGGGATATCGTAAACGGCAGCCCTGTTACGGCTGTTTACGTCGGCGACGTCATTACGATCGATGGTGTCGATATCACTGGCGCAACCATTTATACGCAAGATGGTGGACGCTATTTTACGCCCACTGATGATTCAGTGCTGCAAGACGGTATTATTACCAATGTAACCTTTGTGCCGGACTCAACCCAGTTAACTTTGCCAGATTTGGGCCCAGCATGCCTGACCGATGGCACGCTTGTTGAAACGCAAAACGGTTTGATTCCTGTCGAAGAATTGGCAGTGGGTGACCTTATTCGAACCAAGGACAATGGATTTCAGCCGCTGCAATGGATTGGATCACGCACAGTAGATGCTCGCGGCGATTTTGCACCGATTTGCCTGAGTAGAGGCAGCTTTGGAAATGATCGTGATTTGCTCGTGTCACCGGAACACCGCATGTTAATTGACGGTTGGAAATGCGAATTGTTGTTCGGGGAACCTGAAGTGCTCTGTGCGGCAAAACATTTGGTAGGCAATTTTGACGATGTGTATCGCAGCCCGCGTGAAACGGTCACCTACTTTCATTTGATGTTCGATGAACACGAAATCATCTTTGCCGAAGGCGCGGCCACCGAAAGCTTTTTCATGGGGGATGAGGTTTTGAAAACCGACCGTGAGACGTTTTTGGAATTGTTGTCCCTGTTTCCAGAGCGTGCAGACAAGGCAATCCTAAACGCAATTGCCCCTGCGCGAATGTTTCTGAAACGACACGAGGCAATGGCCTTGCAGACCATGGCCTGACACCAATCAGGCTGCGTTCATGTGGGCGTAAACACGTTACATTTGAAAGCCAGCAATTTGCCTGCCATAATAAGTGCATTCAAAAGCAACTTGTTTCGGAGTCATTATGTTTGGTCGGATTGTAACCTGTACCGTTTTAAGCGTCTTCATGGCGCTTCCTGCGCAAATGTCTGTGGCAGAAAGCCATAAGGAAACCATCGACAGCGGCACATCCGCCTATCGGTTGGTCCGCTACACGCGCCCAGACAACGCCTTTACCTGCATCGCTATGATCTGTGATCGACGCAATTCGCAACGCTGTGATGTGGATGACGGGTTGTTTTCGATTTCCAAACGCACAGAAGAGCCGGATGTTTACATCAGCTATTACCCAGCCGAACGCGAAGCCAGCCGCAAACTGCGCACCAGCATTCGCATCGGCACGTTTGAGCGACGTTCTTTCTTGCCCATTCAGGATTACCCAGACACATGGATTGTCCCGAGCATCAACAAAAACGAAGACATGATGTACGAATTGCAACGGGCCGCCCGCAGCGGCTCCGTTGAGATAGTAGTTAAAACGGAAACCTTCCCAGAAAAATTCATCCGCATGCGCGATCTAGACGGCATGAAACGCGATGTCTCGCGACTGTGCCCTTACGCGGGATAGACGTGACACCAACAATGGACATAAACCACGTAAGCTACTCCCATGCGAAATAAGAAAACGCTGCTAGGCTTTTCGGCACTGGTCATCGCACTTGGAGCCTTTTTCGCTGCGGCCAGTGATATCGCTTCTTTTTGGGAAACCTATGTTGTTGGACTATTCGACGATTCCACACGCATCGAAGTAGTGTTTGAAGGGAATGCATCGCAAAACCTGATTGTCGCCTTACAAGACTCAGATGAATCCAGCCGAATAATTGAGACAGTGTCTTTAGGTTCAGGCGAAAAGCACAGCTTTTCGACTTCGAACCGCACGTCTTATCGGCTCATTTGGCAAGGCCAAGGAATTAAGCCTGCGATCGCAGAGAATATTTTAAGCGCACGTGGCATTCAAACAATTGCGATGAAGGCAGTTCCAGCTCCGAATGTCGAAGAATATCAATCGTTTATTCAAGTTGAAATTGGCCCCAATCGTCAAATATTTGAAAGAACACAGAGCGCCAATGCCAACCAACTTATTGCTGCGGCTCGAACAGAACTAAATGGTACTTTCTTTGAAAACGCATCCGCTGTGTCGCGTGCGAATTCCGTTGTTGGTTTGTTGGAATACGGAAATTTGCAATGTGAACGCACTGTCGTCGTCAGTAAATTTGGGGCCAGCTTTGGCTGCTTAGCGTTGCCTTTGTGGTCTATCGGAAACCGCCTTCCGCAAAGTGGCGAAAATCCTTGGCCAGTGCTTCTAGATACGCTTTATCAGAAGGCTGATCTTGATATGGCAGTGCGTGTTCTGAACCGTCGGCAGATGGACTTTGTAAATAAAAGCGCCGTTATTGACGAAAATTATCTACGTATTGTGAAAGACTTAGCAAACACGCAAGACGTGTGGGTGGCCCATGACAAAATCGGTCTGGATTATTATGCCAATTCTCTTTTGCTTGCTCGCGAAAAAGGATTCACCAGTGAGCGCGCAGTCCTCGCTGTTTATCTTAGCTCAATACAACATGGACCAAGCCTGACAAGACGCTTACTTCGCGACTTTATCCCGAGCGACATCACAGCATATTCAGACTTGGGTGAAGCAGAAAAACTTAATCTTTTTGTCGATCATTTGAACACGGCAACAAAGAAACAGTTTCCTGCGTTTCCTTCTGCTTATTGGGATGTGCGTGCATCGCTTGTCAAAACCGGAACATTGGAACGCCGTGGAGTTGTGTATGACCTAGACGCGATTGGCATCACACTTGGTGCACAAAAAAGCGATATGGCCAAAATAGATGTGCGTTCGGGTGCGGTTGAAAACTAAAGCGACACTCGAACGCAAAATCCTATGGTAACCCAGATATCCCTACCCAAACGCGTCCGGTTCTGATGCCTTGCGCTCTGCGATATAGGCCTTGAGGGCTTCGTCCACGGCGGGGTCAATGGCAGGTTGGGTGTATTCGGACAACATGCGCTGCACTTTGTCATTCGCGAGTTGCATCGTGTCTT
>CALLAV010000053.1 GCA_938001995.1 uncultured Amylibacter sp.
GGCCTGTGACTTCGGTGTATTTATCTTTCCACTGGTCCAAGAAGAAATCAGGACGGAACAACATGAAAACAATCAACAGCATCACGGCGCTTTCCCATTTCTTGGATTTCGCAAAGAAATATCCCTGTGTGACAGCCGCAAAAACCAGCATCGCCACCAGCGAGACAAAGAAGACAAACACCGCCTTCATCGGACCTACATCGATCAACAACAGATCCGTGTTGAAGATGAACATGAACGGCAAAAGCGCGGTTCGAATGTCATAGCTAAAGCCAACGACACCCGTCTTGATCGGATCACCGCGCGAAATCGCCGCGGCGGCGTAGGCAGCGAGACCCACAGGCGGCGTGTCATCGGCTAGAATGCCGAAGTAGAACACGAACATGTGCACCGCGATCAGCGGCACAATCAGGCCAGACTGCGCACCTACGGATACGATCACAGGCGCCATAAGCGAAGAGACAACGATATAGTTCGCCGTAGTCGGCAGACCCATTCCAAGGATCAGGGACAAGATAGCCACGAGAACCAGAAGAATGATCAGATTGCCGCCAGAGATCACTTCGATCACTTGGCCGATAATCTGGTGTGCGCCCGTAAGAGAAATCGTTCCAACGATGATACCCGCAGCACCTGTCGCCACACCGATCCCGATCATGTTACGCGCGCCGCCCTCTAGGCCAGCGACGAATTCACGAAAGCCAGTGGTCAGCTCATTCATGAACTGGTTCTCACCACGGAACATCGCCTTTATCGGGCGGTGCGTGACGGCCACAATGATCATGACAATCGTTGCCCAGAACGCAGACAACGCAGGAGATAACCGATCGAGGTACTCGGTTCGCACCATCAAGTTCCAGACCAGCACGAAGATCGGGAGTGCGAAATATGCGCCACCCAAAAACGTAGGTGTCAAACGCGGTGCTGTCACGGCCTTGGCGTTTGGATCATCCACCTCAATATCGGGGAATTTCGATGCCACGTATAACAACCCGATGTATGCCAAAGCCAACAAAACAAGCCCCGCATAAACCGTATTTCCTGGCATCATGGGTTCCAGCATGGCGCGGAAGGCCACGACCAAGAATGTGATTGCCGCCATCGCAAGGAAGCCTGTTATGAACAAGATCAGGATCATAACAACACCGATATGACGACCGGGTTTCTTCAGGCCTTGCAGACCCATTTTCAAGCTTTCCAAATGCACGATGTACAACAGCGCGATGTAGGAAATCACAGCAGGAAGGAAGGCGTGCTTGACGACTTCGATGTAGGGAATGTTCACATATTCCACCATCAAAAAGGCCGCGGCCCCCATCACAGGCGGTGTTAACTGACCGTTGGTCGAAGATGCGACCTCCACAGCGCCCGCCTTTTCCGCAGAAAAGCCGATACGTTTCATCAGCGGGATGGTAAACGTCCCCGTGGTCACTGTGTTTGCAATGGACGAGCCAGAAATCATCCCTGTCATCATGGATGACAAAACCGCAGCTTTCGCAGGGCCACCGCGCAGCGCACCGAGCAACGCAATCGCCACCTTAATAAACCAGTTGCCGCCGCCTGCTTTTTCCAGAAGGGCACCAAACAGAACGAACAAAAAGATCATAGACGTGGACACACCAAGGGCGACGCCGAACACGCCTTCGGTCTGCATCCAGTAGTGGCCCATCGCTTTGCTGAACGACGACCCGCCATAGTTGGTGACACTGCCGATCCACGCGGAATACCCGCCAAAGAACGCAAGCGCGAGGAACAGGGAACCGATGATAACCAGCGGCAAGCCCAGCGAACGGAACACCGCGATCATCAGGGTAACCATGCCAATGCCAGACATCACAATGTCCGATGTAGACCACAGGCCGGGGCGGTCCGCGATTTCAAACCGATAAACAACAAGGTACAGACACGCCGCCGTGCCAAGAACCACAAGCGCCCAGTCATACCAAGGGATGCGATTGCGATGGCCAAACATAGGGAAGGCCAAGGTGGCGAGGATAATGGCAAACGCAAGGTGTACATAGCGCGCTTGGGCCACGATGTTGGCCATGATGCTCATGCCCGTGGCTTGGGCCAAAACGCCCGGTAATTTCGAAGCGATATAAAGCTGGAACAGCGACCATGCGATACAAAGTGCAAAGATCAGTTTGGTGGCAAACGGGCCTGCGTTGCGGGCACCTGTGTCTGCTTCTGCGACCATGTCTTCTGCGGTTCTGGTGGTTGTATCGGTCATTCGCGTCCCCTCGAATTTCTTAAGCTGTAGTCAAAAAACGCCAGCGCATGTGAAATGCGCTGGCGTCAAATATCAGATCATCAAAGCGATGATTACTCCATCAAGCCTAGCTCTTTGTAGGCTTTTGCCGCACCTGGGTGCAGAGGCGCTGACAGACCATCCGCAACCATTTGAGCCGCGTCCAAGTTAGCGAATGCAGGGTGTAGACCGCGGAAATCGTCAAGGTTGGACATAACCGCTTTGGCGACCACATAGGCCACTTCGTCGGATACATCTGCGGACGTTACCATTGTTGCGCCAACACCGAATGTTGTGGTGTCACCGTCGTTGCCTGCGTACATGCCGCCCGGGATTGTTGCCACGCGGTAGTATGGATTGTCTGCAACCAGCTTGTCGATTGCAGCCCCTGTTACAGAGACCAGTTTCACGTCACATGTTGTGGTCGCTTCTTTGATCGCCGCGGCAGGGTGACCAATGGTGTAGATCATTGCGTCGATGTTATCGTCGCAGATCTGTTTCGCCATTTCAGAGCCTTTGTACTCTGTTGCCAAGGCCAGATCGTCCATTGTGATACCATATGCGTCCATCACAACTTCCATTGTGGCGCGCTGGCCAGAACCAGGGTTGCCGACGTTGACACGCTTGCCTTTCAGGCCCTCAAACGACGTAATGCCGCTGTCGCCACGTACGAGCAGTGTGAATGGCTCTGGGTGAACAGAAAACATCGCGCGAACGCCCGGGAACGGGTTGTCAGCAAATTTGGATGTGCCGTTATAGGCGTGGTGCTGCCAATCAGACTGGGCCACGCCGAATTCCAGCTCGCCCGCTTTGATTGTGTTGATGTTGTAAACGGAACCGCCTGTGGATTCCACGGCGCAGCGAATGCCATGCTCTTTGCGGTCGCGGTTCACCAGTCGGCAGATCGCACCACCTGTTGGGTAATAAACGCCTGTTACGCCGCCTGTCCCGATAGAGATGAATTGCTGGTCCTGTGCGGATGCAATGGATGCAGCAAAAATGCCAGCAACGACAGCGCCGCCAAGTTTGATTTTATTGAACATAGTGTTCTCCTCGTTGGTATTGGTTTGGTCTGCTTGAGTTTTTTGACGTCAGGTGCAGCTCCCAGAACGCCAAGTTTACGTATTTTTCACAGGGCGTCTAGTGCCTCGAATTTGTCTCCCCTACTCTTTTGAATGTGATCTCGTAGCAATTGGCACGCAACCTCGACGTGTCCGTCCAGCGCAGCAGTCTTCAAAGCGTTGTGTTCTTCGCTGCTTTTTTCGACCCACGCCAAACGTGTTTTGTCAGAGGTCTCCGCACCATGCGCCATCAGGCGATACCGACGGCTGACATCATATTGAGCTGTGATCAGCGCCATGAGTTTTGGCGATCCACAGTTGCTGGCCAGCCCCAGATGAAACGCGCGATTCATTTCGTCCCATTCCAGAACATGGGCCACTGGGTCGGTTGTCAAACAGGCCTCGACTTCGCTTAACGCATAGTGTGCCGCGACCACTTGGGATCGCCAAGCACGGGTAGAGCGTTCAATCGACCATCCGATCGCAATGGCCTCTAACTCTGCGCGCACCCGTGCGGTATCTTGTTGTTCTTGAAAGGAACTTTGCAAAACACGAAAGCCTTTTTGCTCCTCAAACAGCACATATCCCTCACCTGACAGCAAGGACAACGCCTCGCGAACAGATGGATGCGACACCTCATGCTTTCGCTTCAACGCCTCAATGTTTAACCGCTCTCCAGGTTTTATCAGACCAAGCGAGATGTCACGGCGCAGCTTTTCAGCAATTTCCGACACGACGGACACGTTCGACTGTTGCATGAGGTAGACTTTCAAATGATTCGTAAAATCATATTACAATTTTAAATTTCCTTTGCTATATATTTTTTGTCTTATCCTGCACGGCATTAACATGAATTCTGATTCTCAACCTTTGACAGCATCGACAACTATTGTGGTTGGTGGGGCTGGTGCGCTTGGCGCACCGATTGTTGACCGTTTGATCGACACACAGCACGGAGTCGTCGTTCTGGATCGCACACCGTCCACCAACCCAAAGGCGTTGTTTTTGAAAACGGACATCACGGATCCTGTGTCTGTACAGCGCAGTTTTGAGCAGATTAAAAAACGTTCCGAACGGTGTGCGGGACTGGTGGTTGCCTCTGGAATACTACGGTCTTCGGCCTTTCTTGATCTAACGGACTCAGACCTTCAGGCCCACCTCGATGTTAATCTGCTCGGCGCGTTTCGCGTGGCACAAGCGGCGGCGCGGCTGATGCAAACGCACGGTGGGCGCATGGTGTTTATCACCTCTATTCACGGTCAGATCGGTGTGCCAGACCGCGCGGCCTATGCCATGTCAAAAGCGGGGGTTGGTGCATTGGTGCGGGCCATGGCCGTGGAGCTTGCGCCGTTTAATATCCGCGTCAACGCACTGGCCCCAGGTGCAATTGATGGCGGCATGTCGCCAAACGCCCACACGCGGCAATATTGGCGCGACCAAACGCCGTCTCACCGCGTGGCGCACATTGAAGAAGTGGTTAATGCGACCTTGATGCTCATGTCCAACGAGGCGAGTTTTCTGTCAGGCCAGACCATCGCCCTTGATGGCGGCGTCAGCACATCGCGCATTTTGGCTTGAATTGCGTCGTTTTTGCAGGTCCAGTGATCCAAACACACGAGGCTATCATGACCCACGTTTTTCCCCGCAGCAGTCACACCAAACTCGCCAAAGCAACTCGCAGCGAAGGGTGCTACATCTATGATGAAACTGGCAAACAGTATTTTGACGGATCAGGTGGCGCGGCAGTGTCCTGCCTTGGTCACGGAGATCCTGAAATCGTCAAAGCGATCCAAGACCAAGTGGCAAACCTGTCTTACGCGCACACCAGTTTCTTCACATCTGACCCTGCCGAAGAATTGGCCGATATTTTGATCCAAAACGCCCCCGGCGATCTGGACCGCGTGTATTTCGTGTCCGGCGGCTCCGAAGCGGTAGAGGCCGCGTTGAAACTTGCGCGTCAGTATCACGTGGAAAATGGCGAACCCCAACGCCAACATTTGATCGCCCGCAAACAAAGTTACCACGGCAACACGCTGGGTGCTTTGGCTGTGGGCGGAAATCAATGGCGACGGGCGCAGTTTGAACCCCTGTTGGTGGATGTGACACATATTTCGCCCTGCTATGAATATGTCGGCAAACAAGACGGCGAAACGGCCTATGACTACGGCCAACGGGTCGCACAGGAGTTGGAAGACGAAATCCTGCGCCTTGGCAAAGACAAGGTCATGGCCTTTCTGGCGGAACCCGTAGTGGGTGCAACGCTCGGGGCTGTTCCTCCTGTGGAAGGATACTTCAAGCGCGTCCGTGAGATTTGCGACACTTACGGCGTGCTTCTAATTCTTGACGAAGTCATGTGCGGCATGGGGCGCACGGGGCATCTGTTCGCCTGTGAAGCGGAAGGGATCACCCCAG
Source organism: uncultured Amylibacter sp. (assembly GCA_938001995.1). Classification (GTDB taxonomy): domain Bacteria; phylum Pseudomonadota; class Alphaproteobacteria; order Rhodobacterales; family Rhodobacteraceae; genus Amylibacter. The sequence goes on from CALLAV010000053.1 coordinate 5,722, forward strand.
ACATCTTGACCATCGCAAAGGGTCTGGGCGCGGGATATCAACCCATTGGGGCCATGCTTTGCACGGGTGAAATTTATGACAGAATTTCGGGCGGCTCTGGCTTTTTCCAACACGGACACACCTATGTGGGCCACCCTGTCGCCTGTGCGGCAGGGGTTGCCGTGCTGAACGCCATACTTGGACGCGGTTTGTTGCAAGATGTGCGCAAGCGGTCCGATCAGCTTTTTGCAGCACTGCACGCAAAATTCGGCCAACACCCCAACATTGGCGATATTCGCGGACGCGGGTTGTTTATTGGGCTGGAAATCGTGAAAGACCGCGAGACAAAAGAAACCCTTGATCCATCGCTCAAAGCCGCCGCCAATTTCAAACGCCTTGCTTTTGACGCGGGCCTCGCTTGCTATCCCATGTCAGGAACCCGCGACGGCAAACACGGCGATCACGTGATGCTGGCCCCACCGTTTATCACCTCAGAAGCACAAGTGGACGAGATCATAGACAAGCTGGCCATCGCCTTTGACCAACTGGATTACGGCCACTGAACAAAATGGCGTAGCGTTCCATTTGTCTCGACCCATACATCACCCTACCATTCTCTCGACACTGGGAGAAAACGATCATGGATCTGAATTACACCGAAGCCGAACTGGCCTTTCGCGACGAAGTTCGCGCCTTTATCAAAGCCAAGCTGCCCGATCATCTGGTGGATCGCAGCAAACAAGGCAAAAGCCTGACCAAAGCCGACTTTGAAGAATGGCATGCCATTTTGAACGCCCAAGGCTGGCTCGCCCCGAACTGGCCCGAGGAGTTTGGCGGCAAAGCCTGGAACGCGGTAGAACGCCACATCTTTGAAGACGAGATGACCAAAGCAAACGCGCCGCGCGTGGTGCCTTTTGGGCTTTCGATGCTCGGCCCTGTGTTGCAGGCCTTTGGGTCCAAGGAACAGCAGGATTACTATCTTCCGCGTATCTTGAACGGCGATGATTGGTGGTGTCAGGGCTATTCCGAACCGGGCGCTGGGTCGGACCTTGCGTCTGTGCGCACATCAGCGGTGCGCGAAGGCGATCATTACATCGTGAATGGTCAAAAAACGTGGACGACGCTTGGCCAATACGCCAACAAAATCTTTTGCCTCGTGCGCACCAGCAAAGAAGGCAAACCCCAAGAAGGCATTTCCTTCTTGCTGATCGATATGGACACCCCCGGCATCGAAGTACGTCCGATCGTGTTGATCGACGGCACACCTGAAGTGAACGAGGTGTTTTTTGACAACGTCAAAGTGCCTGTTGCCAATCTGGTAGGGGAAGAAAACAAAGGCTGGACCTATGCCAAATATTTGCTGACCCACGAGCGCACAAATATCGCAGGCGTCGGCTTTGCGAATGCGGGATTGGAAAACCTCAAACGCATTGCGCGGGTGGAACAATCGGGCGGGCGACCGCTGATTGCAAACCCCTACTTTGCGGCGCGGATTGCACGGGTGGAAATGGACCTGATGGCGATGTCCACCACCAACCTGCGTGTGGTATCGAGTGCTGCGGCAGGCCATGCACCGGGCGCAGAAAGCTCGATGCTTAAAATCAAAGGCACAGTGATCCGTCAGGAAATCAACGCACTCACCCGCAATGCTGTTGGCCCCTATGCCATGCCGTTTGCGAGCGAAGCACTGGAGGAGGGCAGCAACGTCGCACCCGTCGGACCAGACTATGCAGCCCCTGCCACAGCACAGTATTTGAACAACCGCAAACTTTCGATTTTTGGTGGCTCGAACGAGATCCAACGCACCATCATCACCAAAGCCATTCTGGAATTGTGAGGACACCATGAATTTTGATCTGACAGACGAACGCCAGATGCTGCAAGACGGCCTGCGCCGTTATTTGGCTGGCGCATATACCGCGGACGCCCGCAAAGCGATGGAAGACGCCGAAGTGGGCTTTTCCGAGGAGATTTGGAACGGCCTTGCGGAAATGGGCGTCATTGGTGCGTTATTTTCCGAAGACGACGGCGGTTTTGCTGGTGAAGGGTTCGACATTGCCTTGGTGTTCGAAGAGCTCGGCCGCGTCGGTGCGCAAGACCCGCTGATCGACACGGCAATTCTAGGGGGAGGTTTGATTGCAGCCCTTGGAACTGACGCACAGAAAGAGGCGATTGAAACGGTGATCGCGGGTGGTCAACATCTGGCGCTCGCTCATGGGGAACCAAGCAGCCGCTTTGATCTAACCCGCGTGGACACGACTGCAGTAAAATCAGGCGACAACTACTTGGTGAACGGACGCAAAGCAGTGGTGGTGAACGCACCGTCTGCCAGCCACCTTATCGTCAGCGCGCGAACATCTGGCGATGCAGCAGACACAGACGGGATCAGCCTGTTCTTTGTCCCGCGCGACACTGAAGGCGTTTCCTTGCGCAGTTACCCCCTTGTGGGTGGTGGTCACGCAGCAGAGGTCACGCTTACAGATGTTGCCGTGCCTAAGAGCGCAATGCTCGGCGCGGAAGGTTGCGCATTTGATGCGATTTCTGCGGTCACTGCCAAAGCGACCCTGGCGATTTCTGCCGAAGCTCTAGGCCTGATGGAAAGCATTAAAACGCTGACCAATGAATACCTAAAGACCCGCAAACAGTTCGGCGTGCCCATCGGTAAATTCCAAGCCTTGCAACACCGTTTGGCCGACGTACTGATCGAAATTGAGCAGGCACGTTCTGCGGTGATCAACCTTGCAGGCCATGTGGACGCAGATCCAAAGGTGCGTGATGTGCATGTCAGTGCCACAAAGAACCTGATCGGGTTGGCGGCGCGTTTGGTGGCTGAAGAAGGCATTCAGATGCACGGCGGCATTGGTATGACGATGGAATATGATCTGGGACATTTGGCCAAACGTCTGACCATGATTGATCACCGTTTTGGCGATACGGACTACCACATGGAACGGTTTATCGAACTGGCTGTGGCCTAGAAATCCACCAGCTTTACACTTCGCCTGTCCCTGATCTTTTTCGGGGTCAGGCCAAATTCATCTTTCATGGATTTGGCCAGCGTTTGCGTCGAACCAAACCCCGTCGCAACCGAAATGTCCACGATAGACACCGTTGTTTCTTCCAGCATCGCTTTCGCTCGTTTCACCCGCAGTCGCTTGTAAAACCGCGCAGGCGTATCGTTGAACACTTCGTTAAACTGTCGTTCCAAATGGCGCACTGACACGCCCAGCTCGTCGGCCAATTCAACCATGGGCAACGGCTCGCTGATTGTCTCTTCCATCAGGTTAATGGCCTTGGCGATGCGCTTATCAAACAGGCTTTCGTTGTGGCCAATGTTACGCGGTTGTTCGGCGCTGGTTTTGCGAATGGACGGCATCAGCAGGTGGCTGGCCATTTCCGCCACTTGGGGCGCAGTCAAATGTTCGGCAATCAAACCCACCATCAGATCGAGCGTCGCCGAATGCCCTGCCGAAGTAATCACACCGCTCGCATTTTCCGCAATGTTGAATGTCAGGTTCGGGTAATATCCTGCCTCGCTTAACGTCAGCACATCACGCCAATGGGTCGTTGCGTTTCCACCGCTTGGGCCTGTGCTTTCGATGAATGCCGTTGCCGCGTCTGACAGCAGCGCGACCATGCGCCCTGCCCGTTTCATCGCCCGCACCCGCGCGATCCAATCACCGCCCGCAGGTTTGCGCCCACCTGTCACGATCATTGCATCCGAAAAGTCGTGGTTCGCAACGGCGGGTTGTGCGCGCACGATCATGCCTTGTGATCCCGTCAACAAACCGGGCGTGTCAGACACATAGCGCCATTCAAAGGTATCGTTCGATAGAATGTCGTTGGCCTGCGCCAAGACGCTGCTTACGGCGGCCACCTCTAGGGCGTTGAACCCTGTGCTTACAAAAATTTCGAACCGCACAGGCGAAGCCTCCGACGTATTGGCAAGGGACGCGGTGTCCTGCACTGCCATAGATGCAAACGCGCCGCTCATACGCGCTCAAATAACGGGCAAAACCCCGTCAAGCCAAGGGGTTCAGGCGCAAAAGGCGTCAAAAAGGCCGATTTTTGGATATACCGAGTCGCAGTCATACCCGATATTTGCGCAATCATTCCCTAAATTCAATATTTATTCACAGTGGTAAATATTTTATTCCACCAACCGTAACTTGCATTCCAATACGGTTATACACGCAAGAAACGCGTCCATTTACGCCAAAAGTTACGCTTCGTCGCGATTCTTCCACAATTCATAAGCAAACCGCGCCCGCACGCCCACATCCAAGATTGGGCGTGGTGGCAGCGGATTGGGTTCCCCAAGGCTGAACATATCGGCAATCAGGGGATTGTCCCGCTCCGTCGCCAAATCGGCCGCCAATGTACCCGCAAACGTGCCTTTGGACACGCCCACAGCGTTCTGACAAGCAGCCGACCAGATGTTTGGGGCCAATCGACCGAAGGCAGGCGCGCTGTTTTGGGATAGGCAGACAATCCCACTCCATGTGTTTTCAATCTCGACCTGTGGCAGCATCGGGAACCGCGCATCAAACAGCGCTTTGTGTTGACGTTTCACCTTCGCCTGCTCGGCAGGTGTAACCACTTGGCTTGGGCAATAGCCCAACCCCTGACGGATTAAAATCCGTCGATCATTGGTGTAGCGCATGGTGATCCCCGCAAAAGCATTCGCAGGGGTCAGCCCCCAAGGCGCATCCACACCGTAAGCCGCTTGCTCTTGATCTGTAAGCGGTCGGGTCAGACTTCCGTGGGCATACAAATGCAGGAATCGATTGCGATTGAACCCGAACTGTTCCGAATAGCCATTGGCCGCAAGGATCATTTTTGGCCCCCGTAACGACCC
>CALLAV010000054.1 GCA_938001995.1 uncultured Amylibacter sp.
GTGCTGTCCGACCTAACAACCATCCCAGATATCGCCGTGCAAAACTAACCGTTTCACCTTGGCGGCAGACAGGCTAGAACACCCGCAACCAATCAGGGGAACCTACCCAATGTCTACAATCGCAATGGTCAAAGCTGCCGAAAAACGTCTTAAGGGCAACGCACGCCGCACCCCTATGCTGACCTCGCCCTTCTTGGACGAAATCGCAGGACGCAAAGTTTTGGTAAAAGCGGAATGCCTACAACACACTGGATCGTTCAAATTTCGTGGCGCTTGGTCGGCGATTTCCGCCCTTCCCAAAGAGGACCGCGCCCGCGGCGTCATCGCTTTTTCCAGCGGAAACCACGCCCAAGGAGTCGCATTGGCAGCGAGCATGCACAAAACCAAAGCGGTCATCATCATGCCCGAAGATGCGCCCAAAATCAAAATCGAAAACACCAAAGCGCTGGGTGCGAAGGTGGTCTTGTATGACCGCGCGGGCGGCGAAGATCGCGATGAAGTGGCGAACAAAATCAACGAGAAAGAGAACCTCTGCCTCATTAAACCTTTCGATGATCCAGAAGTGATCGCAGGCCAAGGCACGACGGGCATTGAAATCACCTTCCAAGCCAAAGACCTGAAAGTACGCGACGCTGATGTGCTGGTTTGTACGGGTGGTGGTGGCCTCGCGTCGGGGATTGCGCTGGCGCTCAAGGAATATTCCGACAATCTACGCGTGCGCACGGTGGAACCCGAGGGCTTTGACGATTACGCCCATTCACTGCGCGCGGGCCGCCCTGTTGCCAATAAGAATGTCACGGGATCCATCTGCGATGCGATCATCACGCCGACACCTGGCTTGCTGACTTTTCCGATCCTGAACCGCCTTGCGGGTCCGGGCCTTGTGGTTACGGACGAGCAATGCCTGCATGCCATGGCGATTGCTTTCAACCGCTTGAAAATCGTGCTGGAACCAGGTGGAGCCGCCGCGCTTGCCGCAGCCCTATTCCACGGCGAATACATCGACGGTGACGCCGTAATCGCAGTGGCCACAGGCGGCAACGTGGACAAAGAGATTTTCGAACAAGCCCTGTCCACATACGGAGACATCTGATGGCGTTCCGCGAAGAAACCAAAGACTTTACCATTTCCAGCTTTAACGTGAAAAACCTGATCGGCCCCGAACAGGAATATTACACGTTCGAAGAATACACGCAGGAAGAATACGCGTGGAAAGAAGACTGGCTCGCCGATCAACTGCTGACCATGAACGCCGATATCGTCGGCTTTCAGGAAATCTTTGAACGCCCTGCCCTGTACAATGTGATCAAAGAAACCAACGAACGGGGTGCGGCATCAAACGCCGATGTGATCCCTTCGAAAAACAAACGCTATCACCGCAAAGCGATCTTCAAAAAACTGGCTTATGAAGCCTATGGCAACGACACGCTTTTCTTTGCTCCCAACATCTTTGACGGCACCCCAGGCAACCGTCGCCCAGGCCTTGCAATGCTGTCCCGCTTTGGGTTCGACGACGTGCCCGAGGTGATCCAAGAGCTGCCCGAACCGCTCACCATCAAGTTCCCAGAACTGGGCGGTGGAGAAGCTGGTGCATACACGCTCACCAAACTCTCCCGCCCGATCATCAAGGCGCGCATTCCTGTGCACGGCCAAGTCGTGACCGTGTTCAATTGCCACCTGAAATCCAAACTCGGCGAGTTTATCAAACCCGAAGGCGCACAATTTGCTCCGGAAGCAAACCCACTAGAATACGATCCTGTGGGCCGCGCCATTGGCGAGTTGCGTTCTATGCTGCGCCGCACGGCAGAGGCCGCCGTTCTGCGTGAATTGATCGTAGCAGAATTGGCGAAAGACAACCCTGTCTTTGTGCTCGGTGATATGAACGACGGCGACCACGCCGTGTCTTCTGCCGTCATCACGGGCGAGCGCCCGTTCAAGAACTACGCATGGATGCGCCGACACGATGCAACCAAGCGAAACCACCGCTATTCGGACGAGCAAAACACGCAAATCCAAGAGGCGATTAATTCTGTGCGCTTGACCTCAGCCGAAAAACTCTTTGTGCAGAAATCCCTGCGCGATATGGTTTACACATCTGCTTTTGGTGGCGTGTACGAGAGCATCGACCAAATCCTCATGTCCCGTCACTTCAACCCTGACAACCCAAATGCTATCGGCTCGATGGAATACTTCTCTGTCCTGAATGACCACATCACCGATGGCTCACACCCCGAAGCGCCATATAACAAACTGGCCTCAGATCATGGTCAAATCATGGCTCACATGCGGCTGCGCTAAGCCATGATCCTGCACTGCGTTTTCTGCAATTTCAAAGGTGTCGCGACACAAGCGCAGCGGAATTCGGTGCTGTCGGAACTAGCAGACTTTGCGCTTTTGCTTGATGGTGTTCTCGCCTTTGACTTCGGTCCAAATCGTGATTTTGAGGGCAAATCGCAAGGCTATTCAGATGGTTTTGTTATTCGATTTGCAGATCGCGCAGCGCTTGAAACCTATGCTGCGCATCCAACACATATCGCGCTCGGCGGACGCCTATGCGACATTTGTGTAGGTGGAGCAGACGGAATCACCGTTTTTGATTTGGAAACAAACGGCCCTTGATCAAACGCAAGAACTTCCCATCTAAATTACAGCTGTTACTTTGACGTCCAAAGGATTTTTATGCGTAAATTTGCCATCTATACTTGCGTGCTTCTGCTAGCGATGCTCGCACTTGCCTATGTCTTCGCACCTCCCTATCAAGCCACATTCACGCAAGCGCAAATCGAAGCAGAGATCGCAAAGCAGCTGCCCAAAGACATCGACAAAGCGCTGACCAAAATCCATGTGAAGGAGGGCGTTGTCGATCTGCGAGACGACAATAAGGTTGCTATTGCCACACGCTTTGACGTGCAAGGCTTTACCCTCGAAGGCACAGGTACGGTGGATGTTGTCACGCGTATTCGATACGAAAGTGGCGCGTTTTATTTGACCGATTTGCGCAAAGAAAACTTACAGTTTACCTTTTCTGACAACTCCAAGGACACCTTAGGCGACGTGAAATCAGCCTTTGATAGAATCTTAAAACGTGAAACCGAAGAAGCGGGAGACAAGGGCGATGAACAGCGCCAGAAGACCGCAGCGAAGGTATCGAATTACGTGCAAACGCAACTTCGTTCCGATGCGAATGCTGCGCTCGATAGTTTTTTAAAGTCCGTTCCGATCTATTCGTTGAACAATCAAGGCGGTGTGATGCGAATAGCTGCGTTGGCCCTGAAAGATGTGACCATCACGGATGATACGGTGACGGCGACGCTAACGTTTCAAACCTTCATTCAGCGGATTGCGGGCGGCGTTTTGGTGGCTTTGTTCCTAATTGTGACCCAGTTTTGGCAGCTCTTTGCCCTTTTTGGTAGGGCCGGCAGACAACGGGAAGACGAAGGCCGCGACGTACACTAAACTGTCACGCACCCCTTGTAATTAACGCTAAACCCTACCAATTAAATCGCGACGGCATATGCGCCGACCAACAGGAGAAGAAATTATGTCCCTTATGAACCTTTTGCAGCAAGCCCAAGGCGGCCAAGGCCTTTCACAACTCGCGAGCCAATTTGGCATCGACGAAGCACAGGCAGGTAAGCTGACAGAAATGCTCGCGCCAACGATTGGACAAGCAGCCAAACAAAAAGCACAAACAGGCGGCCTTGAAGGGTTGCTAGGTGCGCTGCATGGTGAAGGCCAAGGCGCGCTTTATGAGGACGCCGCCGCAGCCGCAGCGCCAGAAGGTCAGGCCCAAGGCATGGCATTCCTTGAACAACTTATGGGCGGCCAAGAGGCCCCACAAGAAATCGCAGCTGAAGCCGCGAACCAAACAGGCATTGATTTGTCCACAGTGATGCAATTTCTGCCAGCGCTGGCTGGTATGATGCAGGGCGGCATGCAAAAGCAGATGCCAGACGACAGCATCCAAGGCATGCTTGGCCAACTTACTGGCGGCGGTGCATCCGAAGCGGGCGGCGGCCTGATGGGTATGATCGGCGGTCTGATGGGCGGCAACAAAGCACAAGCTGGCGGTGGCGGCGGCATGGACCTTGGCGCGTTGACCCAAATGCTCGATGCGGACGGCGACGGCAACCCGCTGAACGACGTGCTCGGCAAATTTATGAAATAATCAAATCGCACAGCGCCCTTGAGCAAGGGGCGCTGTGCGTCCTAGGATGTGGTGTCGCAACAAAGTTGAACACACATGCACATCCTGATCGTATTAGACCATCCCAATCCCCAATCTTTTAGCGCGGCCGTGGCACAGGAATTTGCCAAAGGTGCACAGTCTGCTGGTCATACAACCGAGCTTGCAGATTTGAATGCCGAAGGCTTCGATCCGCGTTGGAGCATGGCCGATATTGAGTCCGATGGGGGTGCAACTCTCGACCGACGTAAAAGCCGAACAAGACCGCATCGCTAAGGCTGACGCAGTTTGCTTCGTCTTCCCGCTGTTTTGGTGGGGAATGCCTGCTGTGACCAAAGGTTGGATAGACCGTGTTTGGTCATGGGGTTGGGCCTACGATCAACTTGAAGATCCCGAGGTATCCTTGCAGCGACCGCGCACCGGGGTGTTTCTGATCCCTGCAGGCGCACGCTCGGACGAGATGGATACAATGGGCTACACCGACGCCATTAAAACCGCTTGGATCAAAGGCACGTTTGGCTATTTCGGCTTCACAAAACGGGATCTGCACCTGTTGAACGGTTCTACAGGATCCGAACACCGCCGCAAAGCATTGCTGGTTCGCGCCTACACTGCGGGCGAGACCATTTCAGCGCCCGCGTAGACCGATTTGCTTTTGCAATTCGCAAAGGGTCCCGCTACCAATAACGCATGATGTATGACTTCACGATTATCGGTGGCGGTGTCGCTGGCATTTCCGCTGCGGCGCGCCTCGCTCCTCATGGCAAAACCTTGCTTCTTGAGGCTGAAACCAACCTCGCTTATCACGCCTCTGGCCGCTCTGCTGCGTTGTTTGAACCCTTTTATGGTGCGCCTTCGGTCAACGACCTATCCCTTGCAGGTGAAGACTATTTTCGCACTGCCCACGGCAGCGTTCTGTCCAAACGCGGCATCATGATTGTGGCGCGCACAGGCGAGGAAGAGCAGCTAAAGCAAGAGGCTGCGCATTTCCACATGGACCACATCACGGTTGCAAAAGCGTTGGAAATTATTCCGATCCTTGACGGCTCCGTGCTCACGCAAGCCGCCCAGAGCTACAACGCCGAGGATATAGACACCGATCTTTTGATCCAGAACTTCGCCCGCGACGCCCGTGCGGCAGGCGCGGAAATCCGCACCAACGCAGCTGTCACTGCGATTGAAAAAACCACCAGCGGCTGGGGTATTACCAGCGGTGATGCGCGAATTGAAACCAAAACCCTGATCAATGCAGCAGGTGCATGGGCGGATGAAATCGCCAAACTTGCAGGGATCAAACCGATCAACTTGACGCCGTATCGTCGTTCCATGGCCCGCATTCCAGCGCCTAACGGCCTCGACGTTTCAAATTGGCCAATGCTGTTTGGTGTCGGCGAAAACTGGTATGCGAAACCCGACGCGGGGCAACTGATCGTTTCGCCCGCAGACGAGGACGCAACCACACCCCACGACGCTTATGCCGAAGACCTAACACTCGCCGAAGGCATCGACCGTTATTCGCAAGTTGTCACATCTGAAGTCACCCGCATCACAGCGAACTGGGCTGGCCTGCGTACGTTTGCGCCAGACCGTACGCTGGTGATTGGCCCTGACGCCACTGAACCCAGCTTTGTCTGGTGCGCCGGCCAAGGTGGTTACGGCTTTCAAACGGCCCCTGGGGCAAGCCAGCTGTTGGCGGATTTGGTGACAGGGGCAGCCTCGGTCCTGCCGCAAAGCACGATAGAGGCGCTGTCACCCAAACGTTTCGGTTAGTGGGACCATTCAGCTTAACTTCAATGTTCCCCAAATACCTAAAACCCTACCCCAACCACTCAACCCACTGCACATGCGGGTTCGCTCGCGCCAACACTCGCTTTTTCCCCTCAGGCCAAATTCGCACCGTCAGTTCGGCTTGGCCTTTTGCGTTCAACTCAAACGCCACCCAAGCCAATTGATCGCCACGTGCACCCGCGCCCTCCATGCTCAATTTGATCCGATGTTGCACATCATCCGGCATGTATTGCCACGCGATGGAATGCATCAAAACGCGATACTGGTTTTTCGGTGGGGGCAGCCTGTTTAACTGTCCAACCCACGCGGCGGCGTCCATCGACACGAGCTGTGGGGGATGGGCCTGCGCAATGGCGATTGCAGCTTTCACACGGGCCAAACGGTCCGCCTGATCAGGCCAAACATAAGATTGCAACCGCAACGCCTGATCCGAATTCGTGACGTCGATCGGATTTAAATCACACCCAGACCGCGCCACAATTTCGGGCATCTGATGTGGCGCGCCGCCTGTCCATGTCGGGGCCAGTTGCACCGCTGAATTTGCATCACCCAGTGTGACACCGCCCAGCTGATAGCCGAAGCGGTCCAAATTCAGGTTCAACCCACCCGATGCTCCGATTTCGTTAACGGACAGCGGCAGACCCGTTTCTTGTGCAACCACAGCCAAGCCAGCCACCAAAACCGCGGCGCGTGCAACTTCGTTGGTTTGCGGCGCGTATTTTAGGAAATCCAAAATCTGTTTGTCGCACCGTGCCACAGCGTCGCCTACAGCGCGTTCCAACGCGGCAGTGTCGGGCAAATCGTTGGGCGGATAGACCGCAGCCAGTTCACTTGCTTGACCCGAAGCCGCCATCGCATGCAGTGCCCCCGTTAAGCGCAAAGGAACCACATCTTTCATCGGTCCCGCCTCGCCTGGCCAGTCACACACCAGCCGTCCCGTCGCCGTGCTGTCATCCAAACACGCCATCAACGCCTCTAGCACTCGGGCGGTTAATTCTGATCCCAAAGCGCGGCACCATTCTGCCTGCTGCGTGAATGCTCGTCTGTCCAAGGCCATTTGCGTCCTCCAATGTCGTTTTCGCCACAGCCACAGTCGATTGGCAGTGGAATGCCGCGAATAAATTTGGCTATCTACCCCAAACTAGCCCTTTGCAGAGAGTCGTGCATCATGAAAACCCATGTAAAAGCCTGTGTTGTTGGCGGCGGCGCCGTCGGAGCCTCAATCGCGTACCACTTGGCCAAAGCTGGCTGGAAAGATGTCGTGCTGCTGGAACGCGACGAACTGACCTCTGGCTCCACATGGCACGCCGCTGGCTTGTTGCCGCTGTTTAATATGTCCTACGCGACCACGCACATCCACGACTACTCCGTGAAGTTCTACAAAGAGCTGGAAGCTGAAACAGGCCTGAACGCAGGTTTTTCCGTCGTTGGCAACCTGCGCATGGCCCAAACGAAGGACCGCATGGATGAATACATGCTTTACGGCACAACAGCCGAATCCGTGGGTGTCCCGTTCGAAAACCTGACACCGGCCCAGATCAAAGAGCGCTGGCCGCTGATCCGCACCGACGATCTGGAAGGCGCGATTTACCATCCGACAGACGGCTACATCAACCCAGCCGACGTGACCATGGCCATGGCCAAAGGCGCACGCATGCACGGCGCGGAAATCATCCGCAAACGCCAAGTCGATTCGTACGAATGGACAGGTTCCGAATGGATCGTGCGCGGCACGGTGATGAAAGAATCTGGCGGCAACCTGATCCCGTCCGACGAAACTTTTGAAATTCACGCCGAACACGTTGTCACCGCAACGGGCAACCACGCCCAGCGCACCGCACAACTGCTGAACATCAAAATGCCTGCGATCCCCGTAGAACACCAATTCATCGTCACCGACGTGGACCCAGAACTGCAAGCATGGCGCGCCGCTGGCAATCCAGAACACCCTGTAGTGCGCGACGCGGATGCACAATCTTATGTGCGCGAAGAACGTGGCGGCTGGATCCTCGGCGTATACGAAAAGAACGCGCCTGCCCGTTTCGAACACGGTGTCCCAGACAGCTTCCGCGCCGATCTGTTCCAGCTTGATCTGGAACGCATCGAAGACCAGTACATGGCCATGATCCATCGCGTGCCATCGTGCGAAAATTCTGGTCTGAAAGACGATTTCAACGGCCCGATCTGCTACACCCCCGACGGCAACCCACTTGTCGGCCCAGCACCGGGTCTGCGCAACATGTGGCTCGCCGAAGGCTTTTCATTCGGCATCACGGCGGCGGGTGGCACAGGCTACTACATGGCGCAAATGATGATCGAAGGCGAAGCCGAGATCGACATGGCAAGCCTCGATCCAAAGCGCTACGGCGACTGGATGACAACCGAATTTGCCGCCCGCAAGAATGAGGAATGCTACGACCACGTCTACGTCCTGCACCACCCAGATGAAGAACGCCCAGCGGCCCGCCCGCTGCGCACAGCACCCGCTTATGATCGTCAAAAAGCACTCGGCGCACAGTTTGGGTTCGTAAATGGTTGGGAACGCCCCAACTACTACGGCCCCCTCGACGCCCCTGCAAACTTCGACGAAGAAGGCCGCTCTTTCCGCCGTGGCACATGGTGGCCACACGCCGTGGAAGAGGCCAAAGCCATCCGCAACGGCGTCGGCCTTGTGGACGCAACCGCCTTTACCAAACACGTTGTCAAAGGACCGGGCGCAACCCAGTTCCTCGACTGGTTCACCTGTAACAAACTGCCAAAAATCGGCCGCATCAACCTGACCTATGCACTGACTGATCACGGCACCACACGCACCGAATACACCATCGTGCGCAACGGCGAAAACAACTACTACCTCGTCTCCGCAGGCGCGTGGACAGATTACGACGCCGATTTTCTGCGCAAAGCCGCTGAAGACAAAATGGAAGAATTCGGGTACATCGAAATCCAGAACGTCACCACACAATGGGGCGTCTTCGCGCTCGCAGGGCCAAAATCCCGTGACCTGTTGAAAAAGGTCATCAACGACGCCGATCCAGAAACGGCGCTGTCCAACAAACGTTTCCCATGGCTGTCGGCCAAACAGATCGAACTGGGCATGTGCCCCGTCAACGCCATCCGCGTCGCCTACACGGGCGAGTTGGGCTGGGAATTGCACCACCCGATGGAAATGCAAAACTACCTCTGGGATTTGCTACTAAACGCGGGCGAAGAATTCGGCCTCAAACTGGTTGGCGCACGGGCGCAAAACTGGCTGCGCCAAGAAAAATCCTATCGCGCCTTCGGCAACGAACTGGGCCGCGACGCCACCCCAGCCGAGGCTGACCTCCCCCGTTTCATCGACCTATCCAAAGACTTCAACGGCAAGGCCGCGATG
>CALLAV010000055.1 GCA_938001995.1 uncultured Amylibacter sp.
CAAATCGAATTCGGCAAGGGTTTCATCCAAATCGGCAAGCAGCAAATCCCCTTCGCCGACCTCGCATCCCTCGCCTATCAAAACCGTATCTCGCTGTCCTCCACTGGTTTTTACGCCACCCCAAAAATCCAATGGGACCGCAAAGCAGGCAAAGGCCGCCCCTTCTTTTACTTCGCATACGGCGCAGCCGTCACCGAGGTGGTGATCGACACCCTCACAGGCGAAAACCGCATCCTGCGCGCGGACATCATCCACGATGTGGGCAAATCCCTGAACCCCGCCATCGACATCGGCCAAGTGGAAGGTGCCTATGTCCAAGGCGCTGGCTGGCTCACCACGGAAGAACTGGTTTGGGACGATAAAGGCGTGCTGAAAACCCACGCGCCCAGCACTTATAAAATCCCCGCGTGTTCCGACCGTCCCGACATTTTCAACGTATCCCTCTGGGACAAAGGCGAAAACACCGAGGACACGATTTATAAGTCCAAAGCCGTTGGCGAACCACCGTTCATGCTCGGGATTTCCGCCTTTCTCGCTCTGTCCGATGCCGTGGCTGCCACTGGCGACGGGTCCATCTATCCAGACCTTCAGGCTCCCGCCACGGCGGAGCAAATCCTCAAGGCCGTATCGCGCCAAAAAGGTCAGACATGGGACTAAATCTGCAAGATCTTCGCGCTGCGACGGCAGCTCATGGCAGCGTGACCCGCGTACTGATCGCGGATCACAAAGGGTCCACCCCACGCGAGGCTGGCACCTCCATGCTCGTCTGGGCAGACGGCCAATCTGGCACAATCGGCGGCGGCGCGCTTGAGCAACAGGTCACAGATTTCGCCCGTACAATCATTAAACCAACAGCTTTAAACATCCCCCTTGGCCCAGCGCTTGGCCAATGTTGTGGCGGCAGTGTTGTCGTTGTTTTTGAACCCTTCACACCTGAAACCGTTCCAACCAACAACGGCCCCTACATCCGCAAGATCAGCGGCAAAGACGCACAACCGCTCGCCTTCAAACGTCTGCTGAAATCCATGCGCAATTCTGGCCAAACCCCCAGCCTGATCTGGCTTGGCGGCTGGCTATTAGAGCCGATCACGTCTCCGACGACACCAATCTGGCTGTATGGCGCTGGCCATGTGGGTCGTGCCATTGTCGAAACACTCGCAGACCTTCCGTTTGATGTGACTTGGGTCGATACCAGCGCGGATCGCTTTCCTGCGTTTATTCCACCCAACACAACTGATTTGATCGCCGCAAAGCCTGCGGATGCTGTCAAACACGCACCTAACGCGGCACACCATATCGTGCTGACATATTCCCACGCGCTCGACCTAGAATTGTGTCATGCGATTCTGTCGCAGGACCATGCATCGTTGGGATTGATTGGCTCTGCCACGAAACGCGCACGATTTGCATCTAAATTGGCCGACTTGGGTCACAACTCTGCACAAATTTCCCGCATTATTTGCCCAATTGGTCAACGCGACCTCGGCAAAACGCCCAAAGCCATTGCCATCGGGCTTGCGGCAGAATTACTTAAGGCGACCGCCGCGTCGTCTGCGCAACAAGAGGCCATCGCATGACCACACCATTGCTGCACCTTTCTGGCCTGACCAAGGCCTATCCGGGCGTCATCGCCAATGACGACGTTGGTTTTGAAATTCAACCGGGCGAAGTGCATGCGCTGCTGGGTGAAAACGGTGCGGGCAAATCCACGCTTGTGAAAATGATTTACGGCCTTGTGCGCCCTGACAGCGGCGAAATGCGCCTGCACGGCAAGCCGTTTACACCGTCTGAACCCCGCGAGGCCCGTGCTTCTGGCGTTGCCATGGTGTTCCAGCATTTCTCCTTGTTCGAAGCCCTGACCGTGGCCGAAAACATATCTCTTGGCATGGAAAACCCACCCGAGAACACCGCCCTTAGCGCACAAATTACTGAAGTTTCGGCCAACTACGGCCTAACCCTCGACCCAGACCGTCGCATTGGCGATCTGTCCGCTGGGGAACGTCAGCGCGTGGAAATCGTGCGCTGTTTGTTGCAGAACCCCAAACTGTTGATCATGGATGAGCCCACCTCTGTTCTGACTCCGCAAGAAGTGGATGTGCTGTTCCAAACCCTGCGCAAATTGCGCGATGAGGGCACCTCGATCCTCTACATTTCGCACAAGCTCGAAGAAATCCGAACCATTTGCGACAACGCGACGATCCTGCGGCTGGGTAAAGTGGTTGGAACCTGTGTGCCGTCTGAGGAAACGCCAAAGACAATGGCGGAAATGATGGTGGGGACAGAGTTGAAGACACCCTCGAAACGCCCCTACACTCCAGGCCCGAGTCTGTTGGATGTCCACGACATGTGGCTGCAATCAGCGGATCCGTTTGGCACGTCACTGCGTGACATCACGTTTTCCCTTCATGCGGGCGAAGTCCTTGGCATTGCAGGGGTTGCGGGCAATGGGCAAGACGAACTGCTGCTGGCCCTGTCAGGCGAAGAAAGCGTCACAACGGATGCGATCAAGTTGAAGGGCGACAACATCGGCACGATTGGGCCAAATCAGCGGCGCGAGCGCGGTTTGTTAGCAGCACCCGAGGAACGGCTTGGTCATGCGGCTGCCCCTGATATGTCGCTGACAGAAAATGCGCTGCTCACAGGGTTTACGCGGCAGCGACTGACGAACAAGGGATTTGTCAAATGGCAAGCCACGCGCAATTTCGCCCGTGCGATCATCGAAAAATTCGATGTGCGCACACCCGGGACGGAAAACGCGGCAAAGTCGCTATCGGGTGGGAACCTGCAGAAATTCGTGATTGGCCGCGAAATCATGCAGCGCCCAGATGTGCTGGTGGTGAACCAACCCACTTGGGGTGTTGATGCTTCGGCTGCCGCCTTCATCCGAGAGGCGCTACTACAACTCGCAGAACAAGGGGCAGGCGTGATCGTCATCTCCCAAGACCTCGACGAGCTGATGGAAATATCAGACACATTCGCCGTGCTAAGCGAGGGCCGCCTATCCCGTGTCCGCTCTGCCGCTGGCGTAACGATTGAGGAAATCGGCCTACTCATGGGCGGAACGGAGGTCGATCATGTTGCGGCTTGAACAACGCCCCGAACCATCCCGCGCGATGATCATCGCGACGCCAGTGATTGCTGTGATCGCCACCATGATTGCAGGTGGCATCATGTTCGGCATCCTTGGCACAAATCCCTTCACGGCCATTCGCATCATCTTTTGGGACCCGATTTTCAATGACGTGGTCGCAAGTTACACGCGCCCGCAACTGCTGGTAAAAGC
>CALLAV010000056.1 GCA_938001995.1 uncultured Amylibacter sp.
TGGCGGTGACACGGCCATGGACTGTGTGCGCACGGCCATTCGTCAGGGCGCGACCAGCGTGAAATGCCTGTATCGTCGTGATAAAGCCAACATGCCAGGATCACAGCGAGAAACTGCGAACGCTGAAGAAGAAGGCGTTGAGTTTGTTTGGTTGTCTGCGCCGATTGGGTTCCATGGGGACGCAGACGTGACAGGCGTGCATGTGCAACAGATGCGCCTTGGTGCGCCTGATGTGACAGGCCGCCAAGCGCCTGAGAAAATTCCTGGAGCGGACTATATTGAAGAGGCGGACTTGGTTATCAAGGCGCTGGGTTTTGAGCCTGAAGAGCTGCCGACGCTGTGGGATACGCCAGAGTTAGAAGTGACCCGTTGGGGTACGGTAAAGGCTGATTTCGTGACCAAGCGGACCGCGATGGATGGTGTTTACGCTGCTGGTGATATTGTACGTGGTGCGTCGCTGGTCGTCTGGGCGATTGCTGATGGTCGCGATGCGGCGAATAGCATCATCGAAGATTTGAACGCTCGCTCAGCGGTGGCAGCAGAGTAATGCCATCGCGGGCATTCATAACGGCGGGCTGGTGGGGCTATTTTATTTGTGCCGCCATCTATGTGGTCGCTGGAATCCGCGCGGGGGATTGGCTGGGCCTGACAGGGTCCGTCTTCTTTCTGCTCGCGACGGTCAGTTTTATGATTCCGCACTACCGCAATCGCAAAGGTCACAACGATGACTGACATTCTGCGAAATCAAACCGCCTCGTGTTTACCTGCCACACTATGGCAGCAGGCCACTTTTAGTCTGATCACAGGATCAGACACAAAAGGAGTGACCCTATGACCCATACTGGACAATGCCTGTGCGGCGCCGTGACGTTTGAAGCAACCGAACTGCCGATGGAAACAGGGGCGTGCCATTGCCAAATGTGCCGCCGACATTCGGGCGGCGTGTATTTCGGCGTGCAAGTGCCTGCGGAGAACATCACTTACAAGGGAACCGATCACATCGGGACCTACAAGTCGTCGGAATGGGCGGAACGAAGTTTCTGCAAAACCTGTGGATCGACACTGTATTACCGCGTGACCGCGCCTGGGCCTCATTCTGGGACCTACCACATCGCATTTGGGTCCATTGATGATCCAAGTGGAATGAAGATGACAGGCGAGATTTTCATTGATCTAAAGCCTGATGCCTATGCGTTCAAAGGCGACCACAACACAATGACAGAGGCTGAGGTGATGGCGATGTTCGCACCTCCGCCTGAAGAGTGATGTGATGACAGGCTTGGATTTTGATACTCGGCGTTTGGCGCGGTGGGCGATTTTTGCGCTTCGTACAACGGTGCTGGCAGAGATCGCTTTCATCGCGCTTTCGATCATGTCTTTGCAATATTACACGGCTTTGCAAAACGGCACTGAACCGCCCGCGTATCTAGGTATTGATGAGGGCCGTCTTGATATTTTTACGGCAGTGATCGCTTCGGGATATGCTGCCGTATATTTTGGTACAATCATCATATGCGCCTTTTGGGTGTACCGGTCTGCGCGCAATGCACAGAACATTATGCCGACAGACGACCGTATATCACCTGGTATGTGCGTCGCTTGGTATATCGTGCCGATTATGAATTTGTGGAAGCCCTATCAAGGGATGAAGCATATCTGGAATTCCCGTGCCGGGGCTGAGGGTGTTTTGGATAGCCCGTTGCCGACCAACGCCAAACTGTGGTGGGGCGCTTGGGTCATCACGACCCTATTGGGTAATTTCTCACTCCGATTAAGCGGGCAGTCCGATCTGGGCAGTCTCATCACATTGGAAACTGTCAATTTGACCGCGGGTCCGTTTTCGATTGCAGCGGCGATTTTGTTTGCGGGTTTGATCCGCGAGATTACCGACATGCAGGAACAAAATGCTGGTGTAGCAGCAGTATTTGAATAATTAGGGCCACCCTGTGGCGAGAAGACAGAAGGAACATGACATGACCAAGTTTGATGCCAAGTGGGTAGCGGAAGAAGAAGCCAAACGCGCGATGATGGCGGAGCAAGGGTTGTACCGCGAAGACGACGAGCATTCGTCCTGTGGTGTTGGCCTTGTCGTTTCTGTCGATGGCAAACCCAGCCGTCGTGTGGTTGAAGCAGGTATCACCGCGTTGCAGGCGATTTGGCACCGTGGTGCAGTCGATGCAGACGGGAAAACCGGCGATGGGGCTGGTATTCATGTGCAGATTCCTGTGCCGTTTTTTTATGACCAGATTGAACGCACGGGTCATGAGCCGAACACAGATGAGCTGATTGCCGTGGGTCAGGTGTTTCTGCCGCGCACGGATTTCGGGGCGCAGGAAACGTGCCGCACAATCGTGGAAACCGAAGTGCTCAAGATGGGATATTACATCTATGGCTGGCGTCATGTGCCCGTAGATGTGTCTTGTCTGGGTGAAAAGGCGAACGCCACGAGACCCGAAATTGAGCAAATCCTGATTTCCAATTCCAAGGGCGTGGATGAGGAGCAGTTCGAACGGGAGTTGTATGTTATTCGCCGTCGAATCGAAAAGGCGGTGTCTGTGGCAGCGGTGCGTGACTTTTATGTCTGTTCGTTGTCGTGTCGGTCGGTGATTTACAAGGGCATGATGCTGGCCGAACAGGTGGCTGTGTTCTATCCCGATTTGCAGGATGAACGGTTCGAAAGCGCGTTTGCGATCTATCACCAACGGTATTCAACAAACACCTTCCCACAGTGGTGGCTGGCACAGCCGTTTCGCATGTTGGCGCACAACGGCGAGATCAACACGCTAAAGGGCAACATGAACTGGATGAAGTCGCACGAAATTCGTATGGCGTCTAAGAACTTTGGCGAACATGCCGAAGACATTAAGCCGATCATTGCGGGGGGGTCATCGGACTCGGCCGCGCTTGATAGTGTGTTTGAGGTGATGGTGCGGGCGGGGCGGAATGCGCCGATGGCCAAGACCATGTTGATCCCTGAAAGCTGGAGCAATCTGAGCCATGAAATGCCCGATGCGTGGAAGGATATGTACGCCTATTGTAACTCTGTGATGGAGCCGTGGGACGGCCCTGCGGCGCTGGCGATGACCGATGGGCGCTGGGTTGTGGCTGGACTGGATCGGAATGGTCTGCGCCCGATGCGCTACGTGATTACCAACGACGGTCTGGTGATTGCGGGATCCGAGGCGGGTATGGTGCCTGTGGACGAAGCGAGCATCGTTGAAAAGGGTGCGCTAGGACCGGGCCAGATGCTAGGCGTGGATATGCAAGAGGGCCAAGTTTGGCATGATGCAGCGTTGAAGAATTCACTGGCAGAGGCGCGTCCGTTTGGAGATTGGGTTGGGTCGATTTCCAACCTTGAGGATGTGACGGCTTCGATCAAAGAGAAGGCGTTGTATGACGCGGGCGAATTGCGCAAACGGCAGATCGCGGCGGGCTTCACGGTTGAAGACCTAGAGGTGATTTTGCACCCGATGGCAGAGGATGCAAAGGAAAGCATCGCGTCCATGGGCGATGACACGCCAAGCGCGGTGTTGTCAGACATGTACCGCCCGCTGAGCCACTTCTTCCGTCAGAACTTTAGCCAAGTGACGAACCCGCCCATCGACAGCTTGCGCGAGTATCGTGTGATGTCGCTCAAGACGCGGTTCGGTAATTTGGGCAACGTTCTGGATGAGAGCAATGAGCAGACTGAGATTTTGGTGCTAGATTCTCCCTTCGTTGCGAACGCAAAGTTCGAGGCGATGGTGGAGCATTTTGGCGACAACGTAACGGCGATTGATTGTACGTTTGATCGTGGCGCGGCCAATGGGTTGCGTGACGCGGTGCATCGCATCCGGTCCGAGGCAGAAGAGGCCGTACGCTCAGGCGCTGGGCATCTGGTTCTGTCTGATCGTAAGCAGGATGCTGACCGAGTGCCTGTGCCAATGATCCTTGCCACATCTGCGGTACATTCGTGGCTGACAGCGGCGGGTTTGCGGACGTTCTGTTCGATCAATGTGCGATCTGCGGAATGTATGGACCCACATTATTTTGCGGTTTTGGTGGGTTGTGGCGCGACTACGGTGAACGCCTATTTGGCGCAGGACAGCTTGGCGGATCGCATTGATCGCGGCTTGCTGGATTGCAGCCTTGATGTGGCGATGGAGCGGTATCGCGAGGCGATCAATCAGGGTCTGTTGAAGATCATGGCGAAGATGGGAATCTCTGTGATTTCATCCTATCGCGGTGGTCTGAATTTTGAGGCTGTGGGATTGAGCCGTGCGATGGTTGCGGAGTTTTTCCCAGGTATGCACAGCCGTATTTCTGGCATCGGCTTAGGTGGCATTCAGCGCAAAGCGACCGAGGTTCACGCCAAGGGTTGGTTGGGTCAGCAAGATGTACTGCCGATTGGAGGTTTCTATAAGGAACGTCGGTCTGGGGAAAAACACGCGTGGGAAGCGCAGACCATGCACTTGTTACAAGCTGCCTGTGATCGTGCGAGCTTTGATCTTTGGAAGCAGTATTCCAAAAAGATGCAGAGCAATCCGCCGATCCATTTGCGCGACTTGTTGGATTTCACATCGGATGCAAAGCCGATTTCGGTGGATGAGGTTGAGTCGATTACCTCTATTCGTAAACGGTTCGTGACACCTGGTATGAGCCTTGGTGCCTTGTCACCAGAGGCGCACAAAACGTTGAATGTGGCGATGAACCGTATTGGGGCAAAGTCTGACAGTGGCGAGGGTGGTGAAGACCCTGCGCATTTTGTGCCAGAGCCGAATGGTGACAATCCGTCTGCGAAGATTAAGCAGGTGGCCTCTGGTCGGTTTGGTGTGACTGCGGAATATCTGAACCACTGTGAAGAACTGGAGATCAAGGTCGCCCAAGGTGCCAAACCGGGTGAAGGTGGGCAGTTGCCTGGGATCAAGGTCACGGACCTGATCGCGCGGTTGCG